>JANPGT010000369.1:0-4189 GCA_031424135.1 Chitinophagaceae bacterium | reverse complement strand
GCCCGCCAGCACGCCGGCGTCTGCTGTTCCCAGGTTATTATAGCTATCGGACAGAATACCCACCTTAGCGCCTTTACCATCTACATTGTATTTTTTGCGGGCGATGTTTGAACGCTGGGCTGTATCACCCTGGCTGACCACAGGCACAGGCTTTTTGCCGAATAGTGTGGTATTGCATTGCTGCATTATATCAGTAACCGATTTTGACTGGTGCATGGGCCTGTAAGCAGGTTTTGCAAATTGAATGGTTGCAATAGCCGCCAGCGCAGGTAGAGCATTCACGGGAACGATGCAGGAAATAACACGGCCAAAGCTTCCTGTAATCTTCGCTCCCAATTTTTGCAGGGAGGTTTTTGTTGCCGGCATATCTGCTTTCACGGTGATGTCAACCACTACAGCTTCTCCTCTCAACTGAAGATATTTGTCCAGCGCGTTGCCAGACGCAACAGGTTTTTCTCCGGTAGCCTGCGCCTTTCTTGCGGCAACCTTATTATCGTACAATTGCTGCAAAACCGGGCTTAGTGCTGCAGCTGATTTGCTAACCGTTGCCTGTTTGGGCGCCGCGTTCAGAACAGGATCTCCCTTCACCTGTGCCAGTAAAGGAGTGTATAAAAAAAATAAAAAACCTGCGCACAGTGTACCGGGTACAATTCTTCTCATAAGAAAGTTGTTTACTGGTGAATGAAATAAAATACGGGCAGATTAAATGGGGGGTGGGGAATATGTGCTTAACGCAATGGTTACGCAAAGGACGATGGATCGATATAACAATTTACTCTTTGTTTTTCAAAAGCCGGGTTTTTATTAATGGCGAAATACGGGGTTGCTGCAAAATACCCACACCGCCTTTATTTAAGCAGGGAAAGTACCGCGAAACTGGCCAGCCAGTGCTCGCCACCGTAATTTCCGCTAACCACATTGGGCAACGCCGCCTGTAAATGCTTAATAGCAGACTGCTGCAGTATTTTTTTTCTTTTATCCGATGCGGGTAACGCGCCGGCGATACTGCGCATACACCAGCTGCGGCTGAAACACAGGCCGTCCAGGTGCACTATCTGCAGATCTGTGCGGTCTGATACCACCGGCAGGCGGGTCAGGTGCATTATACCGGCGGTTGAAATATAACGGTTAAGCCAATCTGTAAATTTCTTACCGGGCAATACGCTTTTCATCAGTTCCGCTTCTTCCAGGCTGGGCGAAAGAAAATCGCTGCCGTCTGGCTCCCATACAGTGGGCGCATTACTATCGCCTGCATATAGCTGGGTGGCGGCGCTGGTAATCATTTTTTCAAAGGCGGTGTTTTGCAGGGTTCTTGCATATTCCAGTGCAAACACCAACCCGAAAGCAGTGTTGGGGTGGGTGCCGGTGCGGTTGGGATAGGTTTGTTTGGGAAGAAACGCTGACCACAAAGCAATGATTTTCTGCGTAAGAGGTTGCAAAGCCTGGTGCCAGCGGCGGGCGTCTTCATCGTTCCAGGTGTACAATTCCTCATCCAGTTTCAGCAGCCATGCCCAGCCATAAGTGCGTTCCCACCCTTTGGCCAACGGACTGCTGAAATAATTTACCTCTGTTGCAATATGTTCCGCGGTAAGCGTATTGTTTATAGCAGAGCGGATAGCTGCGGCTTCCGGTAACTGCGGAAAATTTTTTAGCAGGCTTACCAGCATCCAGTGTCCGTGTACAGAAGAATGCCAGTCGAAGCAGCCGTAAAAAACAGGGTGCAGTTGGGTGGGTGAGCTGCTTACCTGGTCGCTGTCATTCTGCACTACGTGGCCTGTTTTATTGGGGTACTGCTGCAGGATACATTTTAATGGAAGCGCTGCCAGCAGCGAAGCGCCTTTTTCTGTTAATTGAAAACCACTGCTGTCTTTTTTTACCCGGTAAAGATCTGCGTGCTGCCCACGAGCTATTCCACTGAATAAAACAAAGCTTATACAAAATAAATATTTCATCCTATAAATGTAAAGCAAATCGAAACCCGGTTACCGGTATTGTGTGTCCGGCACTTATTTATATTTTAGTGTATAAATAGATTTTACGTTTACTACCCCGTAACGTAGCTTTAGAACCTAGACCCCTTAGCGGACAATATGAAAACCTCTTCTGTTGCTAAACCCGGTGCTCAACAAAAAACTGACGGAGCGTTTGAAGAATCGCTTCAACGTTACAAAATATTGTCGCTAACCGCCAATGAGGGCATCTGGGATTATAATCTTGAAAACGGTCTTACTTACTATAACAGGGGTATTTCTCAGCTCTTTGGTTACAGTAAGGAAGACATGCGCGATAATTTTACCTGGTGGCGCGATAACCTGCATCCCAAAGACAAAAAAAGAGTTATTGAACGGCTGGAAAAGCTACTGGAGGGAAAAGAAAGCACCTGGTGGGGTGAGTATCTTTTCCGCTGCAAGAACGGCGGCTACAAACTGGTGCTGGAGAAACTCTATGTAGTAAGAAATGATCTGGGCAAACCCTATCGTATTGTAGGTACCATGCAGGATCTTACCAAGATAAAGGAACTGGAAAAGACCGGCGAAGAGGAAAAATTGCGGCAACAGCGGGAAATGACAAAGGCTATCATGAAAGCTGAAGAAGAGGAAAGAAAGGAAATCAGTGACGAGCTGAATGAAAATATAAACCAGGTGCTGGCCACCATTAACCTTAATATTGAACAGGTGAAAAGGGAGGCGGACAACTATGAAAGAATGGAGTGGCTGAACAATGCGCAGCAATTGCTGCGGCTGTCCATAGAAAACATCCGCTCTATTTCCAAGCAGCTGACGCCCGCCAGCCTGCCTTTTTTTGGCTTACTGCCTTCTGTAGAGGAGCTGTTGCAGTCTGCCGGCAAAAGAAGCGAGATCAAGTTTCAGCTGAAAGCAGACAGTACTATCGAAAAGAAAACAGACAAGGAAAAAAAGTTACTGCTGTACAGAATTATACAGTTGCAGGTTAAAAATGTACGCAACCACTCGGCGGCTACCAATGCCATGGTGCATATGCAGCTGGTAAAAGATAAAATAAAATTGTCTGTGCGCGACAATGGCACCGGCTTCGACCCCGCCCACCTGAAATTTGGCTATGGTTTCTCCCGTATTCAAAATCTTACAGAAGCATATAAAGGGTCTTTTTCAGTAAAAAGCCATCCGGGCAAGGGATGCACACTGGAAGTGCTGTTGTGAATTGCTGATTACGGGATTGCGGGAATTCCTGTGGCGATAGATTATGCCACACAAAATGTAATATGCCTAAACGTCAACATCTCTATCCAATCGAAAGCTGCTTTCTCTTTTTCGCTGTTAGCGCCGCCTTCCCAACTTTGTTATTCAGGCGATCGCAAAAAAATACCGGGACAAGTGCGGCCCTGCACTTATATCTCTTTTTCTCCTTGTTCTCTTAGCCCCTAACTTTCTATAATCCGCAGCTTGGCATAATTCAGCATAATTTTTTTCTCGCCATTCACATCAAACTTAACAGTGGCAATGGGATTATGGGCCGAGCCTTCCATTTTGATCACTTCGCCAAAGCCAAATTTCTGATGCTCTACCTTTTGTCCTTCTTTCAGGTCAGAAGTATCGCTGGGCGAAAAATCTGCTGAAGGGGTATGTTCAATACTTTTGGCAGGCGCCTTCGGCATTACGTAGGCCGGTGTGCTGCCAGGCTTTTTACCGGGTGCTGCGCCGTATCTTCTTTCCGCTTCATTGGCACTGGAAGATCCGCCGCCAAAACCTCCGCCGTTCATACGGTTGTATGCAGTATTGCCGAAACCGGAAGAGGTTTGGTTTTTTGCGCCGCCGCCGGCATAACTGCGGTCGGTATATTGCTCCGGAATCTCGTCCAGGAACCGGCTGGGCTCATTTTGTACCAGGCTGCCAAATTTATAACGGGTATTGGCATACGTAATCCATAATTTCTTTTTCGCCCGCGTAATCACCACATAAAAAAGCCGTCTTTCTTCTTCCAGTTCTTCCCGTGTATTAATGCTCATGGCATTGGGAAAAAGCATTTCCTCCAGGCCGGCAGCAAATACACATCCAAACTCAAGCCCTTTTGCGGCATGGATGGTCATCAGCTTCACTGTATCTGCATGGGGATCTTTGTCATCTGCATCCGTTAACAAAGTAATCTGCTGCAGGTAACTGCCCATGCCTTTATTGACCAATCAACCAGCAGAACCATACTTTCGCATGTG
>JANPGT010000368.1:0-3027 GCA_031424135.1 Chitinophagaceae bacterium | reverse complement strand
ACCACGGTGAGTTGCTGCAGTTTTCCCTGCTGCCATGTAAGCGTCATTACAAACCCACCTCTGGCACAAATACCTTTCACTTCTCCAGCAGGTAATGCCTCCGGTAATGCGGGCAAAATATCGATGAATTTTGTATGACTCTGCACCAGCATTTCACCGATGCCTGCAGCCCCGCCAAAATTGCCATCTATCTGGAAGGGCGGATGCGCATCGAACAAATTTGGATAACTGCCGGCACCTGTATTGGCCGGACTAATCAGCATTTGAAGCAGCCTGTACGCATGATCACCGTCTTTAAACCTTGCCCAGAAATTTATCTTCCAGCCCAGGCTCCAGCCGGTAGCGGCATCACCCCGGTACAGCAAGGACTGCCGTGCAGCGCTCATCAGTTCAGGTGTTTCATCCCAGTTGATTTCGTTACCGGGATATACCGCCCACAAATGCGATACATGGCGGTGCTTGTTACTGGTATCATCCACATCCTGCATCCACTCCTGCAACTGTCCGTATCGGCCAATTTTATTGGGCGCTATCTGTTTATACTTCTGTTGCAGGGTAGCCCGCAATGGGGCATCTACCCGTAGAATAGCTGCAGCAGCAATGGTATTACTGAATAAATCGCGGATGATCTGGTGATCCATACTGGGACCAGCTACCAGCCCGCCCTGCTCCGGAGAATTGGACGGCGTACTGATAAGGTAACCGGTAACCGGATCTTTTACCAGGAAACTATTAAAAAACAACGCGGCCTGCTTCATAATTGGGTAAGCTTTGGTCTGCAGGAAGAATTTATCTTTCGTAAAAAGATAATGCTCCCATAAATGATGACAAAGCCATGCACCCCCTGTAACCCATATACCATGATTGGCAGCATTGATGGCTGCTGTACCCCGCCACTGATCAGTATTGTGGTGCAATACCCAGCCCGGTGCATGGTAATATTCCCTTGCAGTCTGCCTTCCTGTAACAGCCAGTTCTTCTATCATTGTAAATAAAGAATTATGCAATGCAGAAAGATTCAGTGATTCTGCAGGCCAGTAATTCATTTCTGCATTGATGTTGGTAGTATATTTACTGCCCCAGGGGGGTGTCAGCAAATCATTCCATATACCCTGCAGGTTGGGTGGCTTGGTGGCTGGTCTTGATGAAGCAATGAGCAAATACCTGCCATACTGCGCATACAGTGCCACCAGCGATGGATCGCCGGAAGCGGCAAATTTTTCTATTCTTTCATCAGTGGGCAATTGTTCGTTTTGGTTTTTGCCCAGGTCAATAGAAAAGGTATTGAAGTATTGCTGGTATTCTTTTACATGCGCTGATTTAATTTGCGCGTATGCCTTGCCGGCAACACCATTCAGTGCAGTAATGCAGGGAAGTGCAGGATCCGCCGAAACATCTGTATAATTTTTAAAATTGGTGCCGGCAGTAAGATAGATGACCACTTCATCTGCATTGCTGACACTTATTTTATTGTTTGCGTTTGTAACACTACCGTTTACAGCATTCACCTGCAGGTAGCTTTTGCCTTCCAAGGCACCGTCTTTTACCTTTACCGAAAGTGAAAGGGTATTGTCATTGAGTTTTATGACGGATGTATACTTATGCGGGCTAGTCAGCAAGGCGTCAAAACTGATGGACGCTTTTTTTGTAGCCGAAAGGCGAATGGCAATTACCTGGTTGGGCTGGCTGGCCAGGTACTCTCTTTTGAAGGTAATATCTCCCACGGTATAAGTGGTGGAGGCAACAGCATCCGCAACATTCAGTTCTCTTCTATAACCAGTAACTGCCACTGCATGCTTAAAATTCAGCCAAAGATCTCCAAAGGGCTGGTAATCGGCCTGGTAATGACCTGCTGCCGGTGGCTCATCGTTTTGAATAAAATATTTCCAATCTCCCGGTAGGGATAATTTATCCTGCTCTGCTATGCCTTCCGGATAAATGGCGATATGTCTCGCCGTATCCTTATATCCAAGTATACCGCCCTTGTTATCATAATTCAACACCAGTACAGCAATGCTATTAATGCCTGCATGCAGTAGCTCTTTTGCAACAGCATATTTTCTTGGCTCCGTATTTTCCATGCTGCCCACCAGCTTTCCGTTCACATAGGTAAAATCAAGGTCCTTTACCCTGTTCAGATCAAGTATCAAATCTTTATCTGACCAGGCGGCCGGCAAATCAATGGTTGTTCTTAACCATACCGCCCCGTCCAATCCTGCAAAACCAACTGCCTCCCATCCATCGTAAGCGGGCACAGGCATTGTTTTCCATTGGCTGTCATCAAAACCAGGCAGGGCCGGGTTACCCTTCATACCATTCATTGACCGTATTTTGTTTACCCAATCGGTGCGACTGCCCTCATCCGATTTCAATCCCATAAACTGTGCTTCTGCCAGCTGGTCTGCTTCTTTTTGCTTTCCGGCAAAAAGCAATTGACGGATACTGTCCAGGTAGCGGTAAGCGCCTTTCCGGTTGTAATTGCGCGGACCGCCCGTCCACAATGTTTCTTCATTAAACTGCAGGTGCTCCTGTTCAACACCGCCAAAGATCATGGCGCCCAGCCGGCCATTGCCCAGGGGCAATGCTTCCGTCCATTTTTCGGCGGGTCTATTGTACCATAATGTCAGCGCCTGCGCTGATGCAAGGTTCACCAATAGCAATGCTGTTGCAGTAATGAGTATTTTCATGGTATGTTATAGACTATTATCTTTTCTAATAGAATTTTCCCGCTTTTTTTGAGCCAGGCTGTATAGCTACTATTTAGCTACTGTTGCGTCGCACTCTTCTACTGCATCACTTTACGCAGCACCTTCTCCTCAATACCGCTGCCCACTCATTCTTTAATAGCACCCCCGGGGGGGGTGTTTCGGATTACAATTGATGCATTCCCTCCACAATTATTATCAGAGCAGGATTATGCACACTTGGCAATACCAGCAGTCAACGCCTTTCGCAAGCTGTAAATCACATATCTCAATTTTGTTGCTGTTATCTATTGCCTTATCTCCCCTTTATTCACCTCTTCGC
>JANPGT010000367.1:0-6896 GCA_031424135.1 Chitinophagaceae bacterium | reverse complement strand
CTCTTAAAACAGTGCGTATGCTTATTGAACAAATCTACACGGGTTGCCTGGCGCAGGGTGCTTATTACATTGAAAGTAATGGGGAAGCGGTAGTAATAGACCCGCTGCGCGAAATACAGCCCTATCTTGATAAAGCCCGGAGGAACGGCGCTGCCATAAAATATGTTTTTGAAACACATTTTCATGCAGACTTTGTCTCTGGCCATATTGACCTGGCAAAAGCTACCGGTGCTACCATTGTTTACGGTCCCGGTGCCCAACCTGGTTTTGAGGCGCATATAGCAAAAGATGAAGAAATAATCAGGCTGGGTAATATTAGTTTCAGGGTATTACACACACCCGGCCATACTATGGAAAGTGTATGTTACCTGCTGCAGGATGAAAAAGGAAAAGACACCGCGCTTTTCTCGGGCGATACCCTGTTTATTGGAGACGTTGGCCGCCCAGACCTGGCCCAAAAAGTAGTACCCGGTCTTACCCAGGATAAACTGGCGGCACTGCTGTTTGATTCATTGCGCAATAAAATAATGCTGCTGGCCGATGATATTACTATCTATCCCGCGCATGGCGCCGGAAGTGCCTGTGGTAAAAATATGAGCAAGGAAAATGCAGATACTCTTGGGCATCAGAAAGCTACCAATTATGCCCTCCGCCCCAATATGAATAAAGAGGAATTTAAAAAAGAAGTGCTGGAAGGATTGGTGGAACCGCCTGCTTACTTTCCATTGAATGTATTAATGAATATCAAAGGCTACGACAGTATTGATGAAGTGATAAAAAGAGGCACACACGCACTGGAGCCCGATACATTTGAAGCAGTAGCCAATGAAACCGGCGCTGTGCTGCTGGATACACGCAATGCGGAAGCGTTTGCAGAAGGTTTTATTCCCAATGCGGTGAATATTGGCATTGATGGCAATTTTGCCCCCTGGGCCGGTGCTTTGATACCGGATATCAAACAATCTATTTTGCTGATTACTGAACCAGGCCGCGAAGAAGAAGTGGTTACCCGCCTGGCAAGGGTTGGCTATGATCATTCCATTGGTTATTTAAAAGGTGGTTTTGATGCCTGGAAAAGAGCCGGCAAACAGTCAGACCATATTCCGTCTGTTGATGCCAAAACACTGGCCAATATCAGCAGTTCTACAACGGGTACCGTAATTGTGGATGTAAGAAAGAAAAGTGAGTTTGATGCAGAACATGTTACCGGTGCCATTAACGCCCCGCTTGATTTTGTAAACGACAGCATGCAGCTGCTGCCGAAAGACAAACCGGTATATGTGCATTGCGCAGGCGGTTACCGGTCTATGATTTTTATTTCTATTCTGAAGGCACGCGGGTTTGATAAACTGGTAAACGTGGCCGGTGGGTTTAAATCCCTCAAAGAGGGTAACCAATTTATTATTACCGATTATGTAGCGCCGCTAACGGCGTTGTAAAAAAATAAAAACGAAAAACCATGTTTGGACTGGAAAAGTTATTCAAACCAAAAACAGATTACAAATTACTGCTGCAGCAGGGCGCTATCGTTATCGATGTTCGTTCAGCCGCAGAATATGCAGGTGGACATGTTACCGGGGCCAGGAATATCAGCCTTGATCAGCTAAACAGCCGGGTAAAAGAATTACAAAAACTCAATAAACCCATTATCACCTGTTGCCAATCAGGCGCCAGGAGCGCTATGGCTGCACGAATATTGATATCTGCCGGAATAGCAGCCTATAATGGTGGCGGATGGTATTCCCTGCAGAAACAGCTGGCAAACGGGGCATGACAGGTTTGCCGGCCATCATCTGCAACTCACCTTATCAGCAACTGGCATGGCTATTGAATTTAATAAAATAAACACAATGAGCGCATTCAACGATATTATTCAGTCTGACAAACCCGTACTGGTAGATTTTTTTGCAGAGTGGTGCGGCCCCTGCAAAACCATGGCGCCTATTCTAAAGGAACTGAAGCAAAGCATGGGCGACGGCATCACCATTATAAAAGTAGATGTTGATAAAAATCCGCAGGCGGCCAGCGCTTACCAGATTCAGGGTGTACCCACTTTAATGGTTTTTAAAAAAGGGGAGGTAAAATGGCGTCAATCGGGTGTAGTTCCCGCCCGCCAGCTACAGCAGGTATTGCAGCCGCTGGTTAGTTAATCAATTGAACAGCAGAAATTATTTGTATTGCGCAGTAACCACTGCGCAATTTTTTTGTATTCACTGGTTATTGCCCGGTGTCTCCGCCGGCCACCACTGGGTTTTAGTTTCATTTTTTGACAGCTTACTGTATCTCATTACATTTATGCATGCATTTCATTGATCTTGTAAAACAACCCTGGCCCTGGTGGGTGGCAGGACCGCTCATCGGCTTAACCGTTCCCGTATTATTGATACTGGGCAACAAAACATTCGGTATTTCTTCATCGCTGCGGCATATCTGCGCAGCCTGCTTCCCGGCCAATATTTCTTTTTTTCAATACAACTGGAAAAAAGAAGCCTGGAACCTTTTTTTTGCAGCAGGCATTATTGCAGGTGGAATGATGGCTGCATCCCTGTTAAGCAATCACGCTGCCGTAACAGTAAATCCCGCGCTTGCCTCCTCATTGGGTGAATACGGTGTACATAATTTCTCTGGCCTTGTACCCACCGATTTATTTAATTGGCATTCGTTGCTGACTGCAAGGGGATTTATATTAATGGTGGTGGGAGGGTTCCTGGTAGGCTTCGGCACCAGGTATGCTGGTGGCTGCACCTCGGGCCATTCTATTATGGGTTTGTCTAACCTGCAATGGCCCTCATTGGTAGCTACCTGTTGTTTTATGGCAGGCGGCTTTATTATGTCGATTCTTATACTTCCCTTTATTCTGCACCTGTAAATCCATCTTAATGCCTGGCAAAGACACTATAAAAACAAAGCACGCTCAATTTCTGCAACAAAACACAGATTTTGAAGTAAGATCACTGGATGCAGCTGTAAACGAATCTGAATTGGTACATCCCTGGTGGTACAATATCAAATACATACTGGCAGGCTGCTGGTTCGGTATATTACTGGTAAAATCAGAAGTCATCTCCTGGTTCAGGATACAGGAGATGTTTCACCTGCAAAGCTTTCACATGTACGGCGTAATAGGCTCCGCCGTGGTAATTGGCATTATCTCAGTATGGATCATCAAGAAATTCAACGTAACCACCATTCACGGGGAACCCATCATACTACTGCCAAAAAAATTTAATAAGGGCCAGGTATATGGAGGCCTGTTGTTTGGTTTTGGCTGGGCGCTCACGGGTGCTTGTCCGGGCCCGCTGTTTGCACAAATAGGCAGTGGCGCCACGGTGGTTCTTGTGGCTTTGGCAAGCGCCATTGCTGGTACCTGGGTATATGGACTTATCCGCGAAAAGCTACCCCATTAGACCATTTACAATCATGATAAAACTGTTACGCGCACATTGGTTTCCCCTATTCCTTTTGGTGGCCGCACTGGCTGTAGTGCTGCATCAAATGGGTGATGGCCCGGACATACCGGTTGTGATTACTTCGCCCGCTGTGCCGGAGGCACCGGCTTGGCAGGCACCCGACACCAATAGCCTGGGAAATGATTCCGCAGGACAATTGATCCGCTATGGAAGAAACCTGGTGGCATATACTGCCCAATACCTGGGTCCTAAAGGCACGGTGGCCACCATCACCAATGGCATGAATTGCCAGAACTGCCATATTGATGCCGGCGCCCGGCCCTGGGGCAATTGTTTCTCGGCAGTAGCCGCTACCTACCCGGTGTACAGGCCCAGGAGCGGCCGCGTAGAATCTATTGAATTCAGGGTGAACGATTGTTTGCAAAGAAGTTTAAACGGCCACCCAATAGACAGCAGCAGCAAAGAAATGCAGGCCATGGTCGCCTATATCAAATGGCTGGGTGCTGCTGCTGTAAAAGGCACGCGGCCTCCCGGAGCAGGGTTACAGGAACTTGGTTTTATTGACCGGGCAGCAGACAAAGGAAAAGGGAAATTGGTATTTGAACAGCAGTGCAGCCGTTGCCATGGCACTAGCGGGGAGGGGCAACTTATTTTCGACAGCAGCGCTTATGCATATCCGCCACTATGGGGCAAACACAGCTATAATATTGGCGCAGGCATGTACCGGTTATCAAAGCTGGCAGCCTACGTAAAAGACAATATGCCTTTCGACAAAGCCTCCCACAGCAGCCCTGTATTGTCTGACGAGCAGGCATGGGATGTGGCGGCCTTTATCAACTCGCAGCCCAGGCCACAAAAAGACCTGGCGCAGGACTGGCCCGATGTGCGCCAGAAAGCATTTGACTACCCCTTTGGGCCGTATACAGATGGCTTCAGTGAAACGCAGCATAAATATGGACCATTTTCCCCTATAAAACAGGCAAAAAAAGAAGCGGATACAAAAAAAAAGAATAGCGCCATTTAATTCAGCGCCACTCTTCTGATTGAGCTAACCTTATTTATCAGCCTGCAAAACAATAGCCACAACCATGTTCCTGTGCACGGCCAATGGCCCACACGCCGGAAGGAACAGGCTGTATGCCGGGCAATAGTCCCTCCATCCATTCTTTTTTAACGGTATTGGCGTCCATTCCTTTTTGCGTGGCAACCGTGGCGCTGTGCACAGTAATCGCCATTTCGCATACGCAGAACAGCACCCCGCTTTCCTGCAGTTCATTAATGCCAATGGCTACTTCCCCTACGCCGGGTACTTTAAAATCGCCTTTTGCGGGTTTCCAGAAAGGATTGCGGGTAGCAGGCGCTTTGGTGCGGTAATCGTCTGCTTTAAAATGCGCGCCCAGCGCATATTTTTCCCATAGTTTATCTTCCATAGCATACGTAATCGCATCATGGCGCAATAAAACAATTACGTTACAATCCTTCTCGGCCGTGCCGGTGGCAGCGTTGGTCAATAAAAAAACTTTGGGCCAGGCAAATGGGTAAATGCCGTTAGGACGGGTAGCATCAAAAAGAATACGGTGTTTACCTTTCAGTTGGTTAAACCATGCATCGGGATCTGACGCCGCCGGGGTATCGCTATTTGCAGCGGCAGGAAGCGGCACAGTTAATGCGGCCATACCAATAGCGGCGGCGCCGGTGGCAATGGAGCCTAAAAAATTTCGACGGCCGTTTGGGGAAGAATCATGCTTTTTCATGTTTGGTGGTTTTAAATGAAAAAAGAACACAATCAGGGAGGCTAAAAGTTACGACAAAAAACAGGCTTTCGCATCAGGTGCCTGCGGTTAACATGAAATGGCAGCCCGGTAACCGGTCGCCGCCCCACCAGGTTTAATTTGCCTGCCCAATCCTGTTATTTTATTATACTTTTATTGAACCGGGTTTTTCCGCCATTAAAAAACATAACTGGATGAAAAAAACAATCGCCCTGATACTGCTGGTAAGTACTTTCAGCATTGCAGCCACCGCACAGAAGAAGCAACACAAAGTAGTATTTGAAATCACCAGTGCTGATACGTCCGACTACCGCACTGTGTTAAGGCAGATCAACAACGTGTATAAAGACGCTCCCGATACAAAAATTGAGGTAGTGTGCCATGGCCCCGCCATTTTTATGCTGGTAAAAGATAAAACCGTGCTGGCAGACATGATGCAGGAATTAAAAACCAAACAGCAGGTGGTGTTTGCCGCCTGTGCCAACTCCATGCGCAAGAACAATCTCAGCGCAGACCAGCTGGTTTCTGTAGCTACCGTGGTACCCAACGGCGTAATGGAGACAGTTGCCAAACAGGAAGAGGGATGGAGTTATATTAAGGCAGGCCATTAGGCTAAGAGGGCTGTGAGCTGAAAAGAGAAAAGGACGCAAAGGAACTATGACACATTTTTTCGCGCAGAGGAAGCAGAGAAAAAGAGAATGCAGGAAATATCTCCAATGGGTGGGTTAGGCAAAAAAACTGTCAGCCTTTTTTAATTGGGAACATGCAGCACTAACGGATGAAAAAGAAAGATGCTGACACGTTTTCTCTTTTGGCCAATTAGCCTTCTGTTGCCTCTTTTGCTCTGCGTCCTCTGTGCGAACCCTTCCTCTCCTTTTCTCGTTGCTCTCTTAGCCTCCCTTAGCCCATGATAGACGCATTTAACGAACACAATTTCAAACAGCGCTGCATGGCGTTGGCCAAAAAAGACCCGCATTTAAAAGCTATCCTGCAGCAGTACGGCCATCCGCCTATGTGGCGCCGGCCGGCCAGTTTTGCTTCCCTCATTCATATTATTCTTGAGCAACAGGTATCGTTGGCTTCCGCAAAAGCCGCGCTGGACAAGCTGAAAGAAAAATTGGGAACTATTACCCCGGAGAAATTATTACTGCTGTCAGATGCGGAACTGCGTGCCTGTTATTTCAGCCGGCAGAAAACGGTCTATGCACGGTGCCTGGCAGAAGCCATCGTAACAAAAAAACTGCAGCTGAAAAAATTAGCCAGTCTTGATGATAGTGCAATAAGATTTGAATTGAAAAAAATAAAAGGCATTGGCGACTGGACCGTAGATGTTTACCTTTTGTTTGTGTTGCAGCGATCCGATGTTTTTCCTACAGGTGATTTGGCCATGATGAATGCGTTCAAAGAAATTAAACAACTGCCCAAACAAACTACCAAAGAAGCCATACTGGAACTGGCAGAAGCCTGGCGGCCGCACCGCTCGCTGGCTACGATGCTGCTTTGGCACCATTATATTAAGACGAGGAACATTAAATTATGATTGCGGGATTGCGGTATTTTGAGATGTTGAGATTTCTTTAAGTGTATCATTCTGTAAAATCACAAAATCAGCAATTTTTTATCCTTGAGAGTGTGGGGGAAACCCGGTCTGACGTCCCCGTCTGACCGAAAATAAGGTGGCGGTCAGACCGGGACGTCAGACCGTTGCGCTTAC
>JANPGT010000366.1:0-9194 GCA_031424135.1 Chitinophagaceae bacterium | reverse complement strand
CAGCGATGCAGTCTTTGTACACAATACCGATCCTGCCTGCTTGCTACTATGGCAGCTGATGCATTTTTCAGAAAAAGACGCCAGCTTCCCTTTCTCATTTTCATGCGGGTTGTGGCAGGTGGTGCAGGTAAGCGTATTGCTTTTCAGGAAGCATTTGCTGGCGGCCAGTAAGCCATACTGGTTGCCATGCACATCAATATCGTTAGGGTCTTTACCCACAGTATCAAGGGCAAAATAATCAGCCAGTTTATCACCGGCAGTAAATGAGAAAGAAGGTTTTGTTTTTTGCAGTCTTCCGCCATGGCAGAGCGCGCACATATCCAGACTTTGCGCCCGGGTAAAACTTGCCGGGTTAATAATAAAAGAAGCTTTTTTTTCTTCGGGATGCGCGGTTTGAAAGGCCACATGATCCACTGCGGGACCATGGCATTTTTCGCAATCCACGCCCAACACCATGCTGGCTTTATTGAAGCGCTCCGGTTCAGCGTCAGCAGCGGAAGTCTTTTCCATGTATGTGGTGTGACATTCCAGGCAACGCGAGCTAACCACGCGGTTCAGTGAAATCTTATTAGGGTAGCCCGGACTGTTACTCCATTGATCCGCGGCCGTGAAATACGTGATGGGCAATTGCACGAGCACATTACCGGTCCATGCGGCGTAAGACTGGCCCTTGGTACCGGAGCCGAAAATAATATCGAACCGCTGGGCTTTTTTTTCAACGCCGTCATAAATAGCCGACTGGTAAAAGCCAGCCGGGCGGTGCTCCATTTTTACCATACCTCCATTACCGAAACTGAAGCTGTTTTTACCGGAATCAAAACTGCCTTTGATGTTTTCTGCCGCGGCCTTTTCCGAAGTGTGAAAATGTGCAGTATTGAGGTGCGAAGCATAAATATTTTTATGGCAGCCCGCGCAACTTGCGGAACCTGCAAATCTTGGTTTGCTGCCGGGGGCAGTTGCTGTACGCTCCTCATTTGAGTTGAAACAATTGGTCAAAAGGAATACACCTGCCACAAGCATGGTTATTAAAAGAACGTAACGCTGGTATGGTATAATTCCTTTCATGAAACAATCGTAGCAGCTTTGGTTTGTGGAATACTGCGGGTGGCTGTTAAGAGTAAAAAAGGGTTGCAACTGAAAAATTGCAACCCCTTTTTAGATTAAACGTATACTTTATTTCTTTGTAGTAAACAGGTCTGTAATTTCAGCATTGCTAAGTGGCCTGTTGTAGAGCCTGAACTGGTCAAGCGCGCCATTAAAAGATTTGGCCCAGCTTTCTGGTCCGTGGTTGGTAAGCGTTGGCGATGTCTGAAACTGGTAAGTTCCCAGTACCATACCATTGAAATCTTTGAACTTGATCTTGCCATAATTGCCGCCTCCCAGTATTTTATTATTGATTGCGGTAGCAGCGCCATCAATCAGTAAACTCAGTTGCGAAGTAGCAGCATCGTACCTCACCGCCACATGCGTCCATTTATTCAGCATATTAGGTATTTTCAATTCACTCCACTCTTCTCCGTTACCAGATGCTACGGCTGAATTAAACATATGTATTTTCAGGAAGCCTTCAGAACCATTGTCATCATTTTCCAGGAACAGGTCAAGGTTACCCCAAAACTCGTTTTTGTTGGAGATGGAGAATAAGCCCTGCGCTCCGTCTTTTACCGGTCCTACGCCTTTCATCCAGAAAGCCAGTGTAAAACTGCCCAGGTTGGAAAGGGTGTCTTTAGGAAGGCTTTTATAGCCGTTGGCATATTTAACGGTATCAGGGAAGGTTTTCAGCAGTATGTAACCACCGCTGCCAATCTGCGCAGCCTGGCCGGTAACACCCGCTACATAGGTAACTGCACTGGGCGTAGCCGTTAGTTTGCTTTCTCCTGCATCGGCCAGGTTGTTTTCAAAAGACCAGAAGCTTTTTAAATCTGCGTAAGGCGGAGGCGGGGGATCCAGTATCAGTTCTTTCAATTCGGGTCTCTTCATTTTCTGGCAACTGGTAATTACTACACCGGTTAGCAGCAGTAAAAAAGCCCATTTGATAGTATTTATATTGAAAATCATATTTAGTTGTATTTATTGGTAAAACAATATACCTGCCGGATACTGGTATTGGTTACAGGCATCCGGCAGGGCAATTATATTTATGGCCACTCAGGATTTTGTTTCAGTATTTCCACGCCATTCAACTTGGAAAGATCGATGGCTTTTTGCGGAATGGGATAGTACCTGCAGCGGTTGGTATAACCCAGCGAACCAAGTACGTTTACCGCATCGCCCCATCTTACCAGGTCATAAAAGCGGTAGCCTTCCATGGCAAATTCAAATCTTCTTTCGTTCTTGATAGCCGTACGCATCTGCGCCTGGCTTACGAAGGCAATGGGCGGCACAACGGTACGGGTAGCCCCCAGGAAACCACTGGCCCTGTTTCTCACCAACTCAAGGTTTTTGGCAGCTGTAGCGCCATCGCCTGTTTCGTTGGCCGCTTCTGCCAGCATCAGCAGTACATCTGCATAACGCAGTATGCGGTGGTTGAGCCATTCAGCAGCGCCATTGGCCTTGATGAAACCGGTAAACTGGCGCATCGCCGGATCAGAATATACTTTCTTGTTCCAGTAGCGTTGTGCAAGACCGCCGGCACCATCGGGGCTGGTATAAGCAGGCACGGTAGCGCCGTAACCACCCTGATCAGGACCGCCATCAGACTGACCGGAGAACAAAATGGTCTGGCGTTTTCTTGGATCGGTATCGTCCCATGCATCTACCAGGTTTTGTGTGGGCGTGTTCCATCCCCAACCAAGGTTCCAGTCGTTGGTAGCACCGTTTTGCCTTACATTCTGGCAGGTTCCCCAACCGGAGCCATTATTCACTTTACCGTTACTCTGACCGTTGGCGCCTACCCATGCATTCATCTCAAAAATAGATTCGGGACCATTTTTTCCGGCACCCGCCAATCCATCTTTCCAAACTTCCGTAAACTTGGGCAGCGAGTACTGGCCCGATGCGATGACCTGGTTAGTCAGCGCAATTACCCTGGCCCAGTTTTGCCTGAACAGGAAAGTTTGCGCCCACAAAGTATTGGCTGCACCCTTTGTTAAGCGGCCATCGTAACCCGGGCCATATTCTGCCGAGGTCATGGGGAGGTAATTAGCAGCTACCTGCAGGTTCGAATCTATAAAAGCATAGGCTTCTGTTACCGTAGACTTTGGCTTAATACCGTCTGTAGGATTTACAATTCTTGCTTTAATCAGTGGTATATCCCCGTACGTTTTTACCAGTTCAAAATAGGCATAGGCCCTGAAGAAACAGGCTTCTCCGATATTGCGTAAAGAAGCTGGATCTGTTACTTTTAAGGAGTCTGCCAGGAAGAGGGTATTGTTGGCAACGTTTATCATCGCGTAGCGATCGTTCCAATAGGTATTGGGCGCCCAATCATCTTTTGAATACTGGAAAGTTTCAAACTCGGTAATTACCTCTTTACCATCATTGATATCACTGCCTTTCTGCGCATCATCATCGCGGATGCTGTGGAAATCAAGATAAGGCAGGGTAGAAAAACCTGCATAGGTGCGCAGGATATTGTACATGCCCAGCACCTGCCCTTCTACCGCACCCTGGTTTAAATCGTCCAGGGTAGACTGCAGTGGTTTGCGGTCAAGAAACTTCTTACAACCCACTACCGTAAATAACATTGGAATTGCCAGCAGCAAAGTCCAGAATAATATTTTATTTTTTTTCATGCCAATGAAATTTAAAAAGTTAGAAAGTGATGTTCAGGCCAAGCGTACTTACAACCGGTATTGCACCACCTGCATTGTCATATCCAAAAGCGGTAGCATCGCCACCATACTCTGCTGTATAACCAAGGTTGTGTTTAAATGTTTTAAGGTTTTGTACATTAGCGAAAATGCGCAGGTCCTTAATTTTTAGCCTGTTGATGACGTTCTTATTAAAACTGTAACCCAGTTGTATGTTCCTGAGACGGAAATAACTTCCATCTTCAATGTTGTAGGTAGAACCATTGTAATTAAAGCGGTCTCCCTGGCCAAGAATGGGCACCCAGTTGGAAGTACCCGGACCATGCCATCTTTCCAGTTTTTCAGCAGAATAGTTTACACGCTGAAAAGGAGATTCCAGGGAACCCCAGGTTCTGAAGACTTCATTGCCGTATACACCTACAATGTCTACACCCAGGCTAAGGCCTTTGTAATTAAGGCTCACAGATGCACCGTAGGTAAAGTCGGGCGTTGGGTTACCGATGATGGTCCTGTCGTCTGAAGTAATTTTGCCATCGCCGTTTACGTCCCTGAATTTAAAATCACCGGGACGGTAAAAACCAAGTGAACTTGCATCAGGTGATTTCTGAATTTCGGTATTGCTCTGGTAGATACCATCTACTATATAACCGTAGAAAGCACCAATGGGTGAACCGGGTATGGTCCTGCTTTCTGCGCTTCCGTTGTTCTGGAAAGCCCTTGACAAAAAGCCCGCTGGTAAATCATCGGCCAGTTTGATCACTTTGTTTTTCAGGAAGGTAATATTGCCTCCCAGGTTAAGGGTAAGATCCTGTGCAATGTTCTGCGACCAGTTGGCCGAAAACTCAGCGCCGGAATTTTTTAAACTACCGCCGTTTACCAGTTCATCGGGTAATCCAATAGATTGCCTGCTAACATAGGTCATCAGGTTTTTGGTAGTTCTGATAAAATAATTGGCTTCAAAGTGCAGGCGGTTTTTAAAAGCATTCAGTTCAACGCCAATCTCTTTTGCATCTACTGTTTCCCATTTAAGGTTGGGGTTAGCAATGTATTGTTCCCTTGCAGCACCCACTACATTGGTACCAAATGGTGCGTTGGCGCCGGAACTAAGGTTGGGATAAAAAGGATAGTTCAGCGGTGTTCCATCAAGCGTGGAAGCAGTTTGGTTACCCAATACACCAATAGAAGCTTTCAGTTTAAGAAAGTCAAAGATGTGCTGGTTGTTCATGAAATTCTCCCTGGTAAGTTCCCATGCTGCACCCACGGCCCAGAACTGCTGGTCGCGGTTCTTTGGTGGGAGCCTTGAAGACGCATCATTCCTGAAAGAACCGTTGAGGTAATATTTGCCTTTGTAATTGTACAGTATCCTGGCCAGGTAAGAAACCGTTGTGTATTCACTCTGGCTGGAGCTGGAGGAAGTAGTGCTGGGATCTTCAAACCCGTTTGACATATACCAGAAACGTTTATCGTTGGGGATAGGAACACCCGCAGCGCTTGTAATCTGGCTGACTTTGCCTGTGCGGTTGAAATTACCGAAATAGTAAGTAGTAAAACCACCGGTAGCAGTCAGGTTGTGATCACCAAATGCTTTTTTGAAAGTAAGCACATGGTCCTGCTGAAACTTACGGTAGGTTTGATCATCTTCCTGCACATTGGTGGTCTGGCTGTACAAATAGGGTGTATTGTTCTTGGGGTTGTATGCGTAATACAGGGGTTTGTATACACGCTTGTTTACATTGCTCTGGTCTGCGTATACAGTAGAACGCAGGGTGAAATATTTAAGAAAGCTTACTTCTCCGTAAAGGCTTCCCACCATACGGTTTTCAATATTGATGACCGTGTTCCATTCATTTTCTACCCGTAACAGTGGGTTTACCACGCCGGAAGACTGTAGTCCCGCATCCAGTCCTGAGTAAATAGGTGCATCGATGCTGTCTGTTCCGTAGGGATTTCTAACGCGGAAACGTTGTGTACCTGCAGACACCTGCGGAATTACTTTCCGGGCATCGTCCAGTGCAGAAGTGGCATCAAAAGGGTTATTCTGGCGTGTTGTATTGAATATAATGCCCAGTTTGATGTTTTTGCTCACTTTAAACTCATCGTTTAAGGAAAGCAGCAGGCGCTGCAAACGTTCGTGCTTAATAATGCCTTCGTCTGACTGGTAGCCCAGGCCCAGGTTAAACTTATTTTTTTCAGTACTACCGGAAATGCTCAGGTTATTATTATTGAAATGGCCGGTACGGGTAACGGCGTCTATCCAGTCTGTATTGGCGGTTAAACCGGAATAATCAAAGGGAGCCGTAGTAGGGTTGGTAATGTCGTTGGCCCTTTCCTCTGCAAACAGCGTTTTAAAACCCTCCGCGTTTACAAACTTGATTTTATCTACCAGCTTTTTAAAACCATAAGAGGTATTAAAATTAATAATGGTTTGTCCTGCTTTGGCTTTTTTGGTAGTAATGGCAATAACGCCGGTAGCACCTCTTACACCAAAGATGGCCAGCGAAGAAGGATCTTTTAATACTTCAATGGATTCAATATCGTTGGGGTTGATGTAATCAATGTTGTCGTTAAAAATGCCATCCACCACATACAGCGGTGTTTTATTACCGATACTGGCGGTACCACGGATACGGATATCCGGGGCGGCGCCGGGTGTTCCGCTGTTTACTATGGACAGACCGGCGACCTTGCCCTGCAAAGAAGCTACCGGGTTGGTGTTGGGCTTGTCGGCAATGTCTTTGCCCAGCACTTTGGTGATGGAACCGGTTAAATCTCGCTTGTTGGCAACACCATACCCAATTACTACCACTTCATCCATTTTCTGGGTGGATGCCACCAGGCCGATGCTGATGCTGGTTCGACCGCTTACAGAAGCCTCCTGCGAAATATAGCCTACATAAGAAAACACCAGGATGGCATTGTCGGGTACTGTTAAGCTGAAGTTACCGGCAGCATCTGTCTGCGTACCCAGGCTGCTTCCTTTTACTTTTACAGAAACGCCCGGTAATACCTCGCCCAGCGAAGATTTTACCGTACCGCTCACCTTGGTTTCCTGTACCTCTACATCTTTGCCGGTAATTACTATAAGGTTGTTGGCCAGTATTTTATAAGAAAGCTTGCCGGCAAACAGCTTGTCCAGGATGTCGGTCACCAGGGTATTATTGGCTTCCACGTCTACCTTGGTACCGGCTTTTACTGTTTCATCATTGTACAAAAAACGATAGCTGCTTTTTCTTTCAATAATGGTAAGTGCCTTTTTAAGCTCAACCGACTGCAAATTGAGGGAGATCCGGGTTTGCGAAAACACTTTGGCCGAAACCTGGAAACAGGTGAGTAATAATAATGCCGTCGTTAGTTTCATAAACAGGAGCGTCTTTAGAAAATCGTGCCTCCGGAATAATAAAGGCACCAAATAGGTTTTTTTCATACTTTTAATTAAGAGGTGATAGATGAAAAGCCCTTCCTGAAAAGAGGGCTGTTATACAAGAATCTGTCTTACCTGAACAGGGTACCGCGGCAACGGTCCCTGTTCGCTTTTTAAGATGTTTTTATGTAGGTTTTGTTTGTCTCATACAGCATAGTTTAGTTTAGCAATTGGTAATAATTATCTGGAAGAAATAATGATTTCGCCCTTGTTCATTTTATAAGAAAACGGGGTAATCAGCTGCAGGGCCTGTAAAGCCTGCTGGATGGTTTCGTTTTCAAAAACACCGTTTAGTCTTTTTGGTTTGATGGCTTCATCTGCAAACCCGATGTGTACGCCATACCAGCGCTCCATTTTAACGGCCAGCTCTTCAAAGGTTTCGCTGCGGAAAATCAGCTTATTGTCCATCCAGGAAGTCTCGATCACAGTACTGTCGCGCGGCTGGTAGGTAAGATGACCCACCTGCGCTATAGGTTCTTCCTGGCGTGCAGCCTGCCTTTCTGCCGCCTGTTTGGCGGCTACCGGGCTTTCTTCGTGCGGCGCAGCTGCTGCTGGCGGCAGTTCGTTGGCCGTAATCAGTTTTTCATTGGGACTTAAAATAATTTTCTGTGCGGAGTGGTTGCGCAGGGTTACTTCAATGCTGCCGCGGATAAGGCTGGTTTCTGTATTTCTCTCGCCAGGGAAGGATTTTACGTTGAAGGCGGTACCCAGCACTTTAATGTCTATACTGGTAGTATGAATAATAAAGGGTTGCGCGGGATTTTTTACCACATCAAAATAGGCTTCGCCCGACAACGCTACTTCCCTGAGGCCACTGCCATAGGTTTTATCGTAAGAAAGCTTGCTTCCCGAGTTTAACCAAACCTGGGTGCCATCGGGCAATAATAGTTTTGTGCGGGAGCCGTATTTGGTAGACACTTCGCTCTTGTCTGCCTTGGCTTTGGCCAAAGTATTGGTGGAAGGAAAGAATAAGAAATAGGAATAATAACTGATGAACAGCAGGGCTGCCAGGGCGGTAGAAAGCAACCAGTATTTTTTTCGGTTGCTGTAAATGGGGTGGTCAAAAGGAGTTTCCTTTTCAATGGCAAGGTCTACACCCAGTTCTTTCATGCGGTTGGTATGCCGGGTAAATGCCAGCTGGGCATCTTCGGTATCCGGCGTGCTATGGTGCCATAGATCAGCCACTGTCTGCATGGGGTAATGCATTTCAGGGTTGTCTCTTAATAATTTCTCCAGTTCGCCCAGTTCTTCTGCTGTGGCTTCACCGGATAATTTCCTGGCAATAAGATCCCAAAGCTTGTTGTGTAGCATGCAATCGGTTAGTAAAATGCTTGTGTAAAGGGTAAAGACATGAAAACAGGGGGAAACCCCTAAAGGAAAGTTAAATATATTTTTAGGGCGCTTCGCGCCTTGATGGAACGCGGATGACACAGATTGGACGGATTAGGACGGATTTTTTCGTCCACACCCGCCATTGCTGGTCTTAAGACCGACAATTGAACCAGCGCAGCCTGAAATCGACGGTCTTGAGTTGTTGGTGAAAACACCAACAACGGCGGCAAAGCTGATACACTAACAACGCCGAAACCAATCATCCGCAAGCGATGCTGGCCGGTGAAGACACCGGGCTAGGGAAGGAACGAGATCCCGTGTCCGGTGTCTTCACGGACCACTCTATGCTGGATCTGACCACTATATATAATGTATTATTTGGTTACCCCGCTGGGGGCGGCCACGGCCCTGCTCATATCAAAATGGATGGCAGTGCCTATCTTCTTAAGCGCGATAGCAATCTGGCTTTCAACGGTTTTTATTGAAACGCCCAGTATTTCGGCTACTTCCCGGTATTTCAGTTCTTCTTCTTTGATGAGCTTGAATATGAGTTTGCATTTGGGAGGCAGCTGTTCAATGGCGGCTTTTATGCGGGCCACCATTTCGGCGGTGACCATTAATTGCTCAGGGTCAAAATAGATGCTTTTGAACTCTATGCCGGCTTCGTCTACGTTATCGGTAAGGCTTTT
>JANPGT010000365.1:0-5408 GCA_031424135.1 Chitinophagaceae bacterium | reverse complement strand
GGCCTTCATTGGTATTCATCACGCACATGATGGTCTGGTTGTTATCGTAGCGAAAATAAACGTACACGCCATTCTCCGGTATAAACTGCATCAGCTTGCCGGTTTTAATGGCCGAAGATGTTTTGCGGAAAGACGCGAGGCGTTTGGTAAGATCCTGTACCGATTTTTCATCGCTGCTTAAACCGGCGCCGGTAAATGCGTTCTTTTGATCGCCGTTCCAGCCACCGGGGAAGTCCAGTCGCACCCATCCATCGGGGTTAGCAATACCTTTCATAATAATTTCTGTGCCATAGTATAACTGGGGTATGCCACGGGTGGTAAAGAGCCAGCAAAGCCCCATCTTTTGTTTAGCCACATCCTCGCCTACCTGGCTGAAGAAGCGGGTCATATCGTGATTGTCCAAAAAGACCACATTGTTCATGGGTTCCTGGTATAAAAAATCCTGGCTAACGGTATTGTACAGCTGCCCTACGCCATTGGGCATCTGGGTAAGTGCGGGGTTGATACCCCTGAGCAGGAATTCAAAATCAAGTGTTCCCCAAAGATTGCTTTTAAAGGCGGCGTTAATATTGTTCCTGGTAAAATATGCCTGGTTGGCTACGCTTTCATTCCAGTTTTCACCAAACATGGTGATGCGCGGGTATTCGTCAGTAAGCGCTTTATTACAGCGGTTCATGAAATCAAGATCGCAATATTTGTAGGTATCAATGCGCCAGGCATCTACTCCGAATTTTTCTACGCACCAGATGGCGTGCTGAATTAAGAAATTTGCCGTCAGCGGATTACTTTGGTTTACATCGGGCATCATATTGGTGAACCAGCCATCAGCCATTTTCTTTTTGTCGTAGGCGGACACATGCGGATCAAAAAAAACCTGTTCTTTATAGTTAGGCTGCGTAGGTGTGGGCCATTGGTGCAGCCAGGTGCTGTCCGGTGCATCCTGCACCAGGAAATGGTAGTACCCTATATGATTATACACGGCATCCTGTACCAGTTTCATCCCCCGGCGATGCAGTTCATCGCCCAGTTGTAAATAAGCCGCTTCTCCGCCAAAACGGCTTTCTATTTTATAATGATTGGTAAAAGCATAGCCGTGTTCCGTGCGGTCGGGCATATCGTTTTCAAGCACGGGGGTCATCCACAGGGCGGTAGCGCCCAGGCTTTGCAGGTAATTAAGGTGATTGGTGATGCCCTGCATATCGCCACCATGCCGTAAAAAGATGGAATCGCGGTTCAGCGACTGATCGCGCAGGCCGGCAATGCGGTCATTGCTTTCATCGCCATTGCTGAAACGATCCGGCATCAGGAAGTAGATAAAATCTGAAGAAGTAACGCCCTGTGCGAAAGTGGTGCCCCTGCCGCTGCGGCGCGGCTTAAGTTCAAACAATACTTTGCGCCATTCATTGGCCACAACACCGCCCAATGAAATGGTAACGGTCTGCGGTTTCGCCGCAGCTGCAATGGCAATATCCAGTACTAAATACCTGCGGTTCTGCAGACTGGTGGTTTTGACAATTTTCAAATCAGTGGAAGAAGACCTTACTACCAGTTTGTCCACTGCCAATATATGATCGGGCCTTTGTTCATGAAGGATAAGCTGTATTTTATTCATCTTCATGCCTACCCACCAATTGGATGGATAGACTTCAGGATCCTGCGCGTGCGATTGCAGGGCAGCAAGAAAAACCAGCAGTAAAATGGCTGTAATATTTTTCATCGAAGTAGTTATTGTACTGAATATAATTAAGAAGTAATTGCTACTACCTTTGTCCAGCTCTAGATAGGCCTGTCCTCCAGGATTTCCAGTTTGGCGGCCAGTGCGTCTGTTCCGGGGTCATTCTTATTTTCTTTAATAATTAAAGCGCAAATGATGGCTGCCAGCATCAGCAAAACCCCTCCTATTCTTACGGCCATCAGGCGATCGTTGTGCAGGAAGTTTTCCATAATCTTACCAAAGAACAAAGAAGCAATGATTTCCGGCAATACAATAAAGAAATTAAAAATACCCATGTAGATACCAATCTTATTCTCCGGCAGGCAACCCGCCAGCATGGAATAAGGCATAGAGAGAATGGATGCCCACGCAATGCCCACCATCCCCATGGCCATGTACAGCATCCAGGGTTCATGGATTTGCTTTACCGCCATAAGACCAATACCTCCAATGAGCAAACAGACAGTATGCGTATACTTCTTGCCTATTTTACTTACCCAGAAAGGCAATGAAAAAGAAAACGCAAATGTTACGAGGTTCAATATGGCCGAAGTAGTATTGGCGTATTCCAACCCCTGCGTATACAAATCACTGCTGGTTTTTGGATTACCGCCAAAAATATCTGCGGCTACCCCCGTGCTGTAATAAAACCACATCAGGAATAAACCAGGCCAGGTGAGAAAATTAACCAGGGCCAGCCTTTTCATCTGGTCGGGCATATTACGGATAGAAGAAATTATTTCCCTTACGCCTCCGCCAAAGCCTTTGTTAGACTCGGTTACTTTTTCCTTCCATTTTAAATCACTGGGCGGATATTCTTTACTTTTTATAACAGTATAGAGTACGGCAACAAGAAATACCGCGCCTCCAATATAGAAGGAAAGCATTATATTTTGGGGAATGCCGCCACCGGATTTGTCGCGCGAAACACCAAACCATTGCACCAGTTTCTGGGGAAGAAATCCTGCCACGAATGAGGCTAAGCCAATAAACATACTCTGCATGGCAAAACCGAAGGAACGTTGCTTCTCGCTGAGGTTATCTGCTACAAATGCACGAAAGGGTTCCATGCTGATATTAATACAGGAATCCAGTATCCACAACGTACCGGCCGCCATCCAGATACCGGAAGCGTTGGGCATAATGAATAAAGCGAGGGAACTTAAAATGGCGCCTACCAGGAAATAAGGTCTGCGCCTGCCCAGGGTTGGATGCCAGGTGCGGTCACTTAAATAACCAATAATCGGTTGCACAATCAAACCCGTCATGGGAGCGGCCAGCCATAGACCAGGAATCTGCTCAGGTGAAGCGCCCAGGTATTCATAGATGGCACTCATATTACCCATCTGCAGGCTCCAGCCAAACTGGATGCCGAAAAAGCCAAAACACATGTTCCAGATTTGCCAAAAACTTAAATGGGGCTTTTCTCCGGTGTAGGCTGATGACATAGCAATCGTTGGTTTAAATGTGTAAGAAGTACATGACTACTAAAAGTACATAAAAAAGCATCACGCAGGACGTGATGCTTTACCGTATACAAAAATATTATATTACGAATCCATTCGGTATGACAGCACCTTTTTTCACTACCACAATACCGTCTTTTACAGTGTACAGGGAGTGATCGCTGTTTTCCAGGTGCGGCCCGCCGTTGATGCGTACATCATCGCCAATGCGCACGTTTTTATCTACAATGGCATTTTTTATATAGCAACGGTTGCCGATGCCAACATTAGGTATACCATGTTGCTGTGCATGCGCCATCTCCGAAATGGTTTCAAAATAATCATTTCCCATCAGATAACTACTTACCACTGTGGTGCCATTGCCAATGCGCGAGCGGATGCCCACCACACTGTTTTCAACCCTGGAAGCATTGATGATACAACCTTCGGCAATAATGGTTTTCTCCAGCGTGGTACCACTGATTTTTGCCGGTGGCAGCATACGTGCGCGGGTATAGATGGCATTGCTGTTGTCAAAAAGATTGAAGTCAGGTATATCTGCCGTCAACCCAAGGTTGGCCTCAAAAAACGAGTAGATATTACCGATATCTGTCCAGTAACCATCGTACTGGTAGCTAACCACTTTGTATTTTTCTATCGACTGCGGAATGATCTCTTTACCAAAATCAGTAGCCGCTTTGTATTCTACTTCCAGCAGGTCGAACATCAGCTTGCGGTTGAAGATATAAATACCCATAGAAGCCAGGTAATTGCGGCCCACCCGCTTCATATCGTCTCCGGTATCGCTTACCCATTCGGGCAACAATTCTTTTTTGGGTTTTTCAATAAACGAAGTGATATAGCCTTCCTCATTGCTTTTCAAAATTCCGAATTCAGGGGCTTCCCTGTCGGCCACCGGTATGGTAGCAATAGAAATATCAGCCCCCAGTTTTTTGTGGTTGTTGATCATTTCCTGGAAGTCCATCTGGTAGAGCTGGTCGCCGCTCAGAATTAACACATACTCACTGTCAAATGGCCCCAGGTGACGCAGGCTCTGGCGCACCGCATCGGCAGTACCCTGATACCAGGTGGGATTATCCGGCGTTTGCTCAGCTGCAAGAATATCTACAAATGCAGAACTGAATGCGCTGAAGTGGTAGGTATTTTTAATATGCCTGTTCAGCGAAGCAGAGTTAAACTGCGTAAGCACAAACATGCGGTTGATACCACTATTGATACAATTGGAAATAGGAATATCTACCAGCCTGTATTTACCGGCAATAGGTACCGCTGGTTTGCTTCTGCTGGCGGTTAAGGGGTACAACCGGGATCCTGCACCTCCGCCCAATATCACTGCTAACGTTGATTTACTCATATTTGCAAGCTTTAGAATAGCTATTAGCTGCGTAGCTGCTAGCTGTTAGATAAATTATGATTTAAAAAGCAGATTCCTGATTATTTATTAACCGCCCACCCAATAAAATTGTTCCCGGCAGTAAGCAAATTTTGTATTGCAGCAGCTAACAGCTCAAAGCCAGTAGCTAATAGTGTCTTTCCTACAGGCTTTCATACAAATTAATATACTGCTGTGCGCTGCTGTCCCAGCTAAAATCCAGTTCCATAATCTGTTTTCTAATGCCTTCCATTTTCTGCGGCTGCGCATACAGGTGCATGGCGCGGTAGACAGCGTGGGTAATATCTCCTACCCAATCGTGATCAAAGCAAACGCCATAGCCGCCTTCTTCACCATAGTCTTTTACGGTATCTTTCAACCCGCCTGTTCTTCTTACAATAGGTATAGTGCCATACCGCATGGCATACATCTGGTTAAGACCACAAGGCTCTACACGACTGGGCATCAGTAAAAAATCTGCGCCCGCATACATCTGGTGGGCCAGTTTTTCATTATAAGAAATCTGCGAATTGTAATAGCCCATCAGCGGTCCGCGCATGCTTTCAAGCTGTTGTTCTACATGCGGTTCGCCATTGCCCAGTATTAAAAAGTTCATCTTTCTGCCAATATGGTGCAAAGCGTCTCCGATGGCTTGCGGCAACAGGTCTGCAGCCTTCTCTCCTACCAGCCTTCCAATAAAAACAATCAACGGGCTGTTAAGATCAAGATTGAAAGCGGCACATAATTTTTCCTTGCTGACCAGCTTTCCTTCTTCCACTGTATCCACTGAATAGTGGTCGTCAAGATAAGTATCGGTAGCACTGTCCCACACTTTGGTATCTATTCCATTTAATAT
>JANPGT010000364.1:0-3055 GCA_031424135.1 Chitinophagaceae bacterium | reverse complement strand
ATAAATATTCTGACGCCCTGAAAGCAGCAGTGGCGGCAGAAAAAGCCGAAGTGATTGTAATGAACAATTCCATTGAAGCGCAGATTGCAGAGATGGACAATGAAGACGATAAGCAATTGTTCATGGACGAATACAAGATGACCGAACCCGCACTGAACAAGCTGATACGTTCTACCTATAAATTACTGGCGCTGTATACCTATTTTACTGCAGGCGTGCAGGAAGTAAGGGCCTGGACCATCCACGAAGGCTGGAAAGCCCCACAGGCAGCCAGCGTAATCCATACCGATTTTGAAAAAGGTTTTATCAAGGCGGAAGTCATCAGTTACAATGATTTTGTACAATATGGTTCTGAAGCCGCTGCACGTGAAGTAGGTAAGTTAAGAATTGAAGGAAAGGAATACATAGTGAAAGACGGCGATGTGATGCATTTCCGGTTCAACGTGTAACTAAGAGCAATAAGAGAAAAGGAGAAGAACGGGAAGCATTTGGTTTTGCCGGAGACTTCTTCACATCTTTCCATAAAAAAATCCCCGTGGCAATCATGGGGATTTTTTATTGATAATGTAAAATTGAGACAGAAGAAATCAGCCATCCTAAAATCAGACCCGTCCGGGCGGGCATCAGCCATTACTGCGGAAGCAATACCATGTTAATTTTATGCAATACGCCATTGGTAGCATTCTGATCGCTTGTGCCCGCACCAGGTGTGGGATTCAGCAATACACTGGCCGCACTGGCATTGCCCTTTCCTTTTACAGTAGCAGCACTAACAACGGGACCAGTAAAACTTGCCTGTATGGTCAATGCGGGGTAAGGGCCATTACTGCCAATGATGCTGTAAAAATCAGTTGCCGTTGAAGGAAGATTGACGGTAAATGCTCTTGTGCCCAGAACGTGGTAGGCAACAATACCTTTTGCCAAAGTGGGTGTCAATACCGGATATAAAGCAGGGTTACTGAATACCGCCGGCGTAGCAGCAAGCGATGCCGCTGTAGCCTGTGCAGTGGCCGCATCCATACCCTGTGCAATCAGCGCGAGTGTTATCTGCCCGGTGAGAATTGACCGGAAAGAAGAATCTGTAGGCGCAAATACAGTAAGGTTGGCACCAATATTATCTAAAGCTCCCTGCAAAGTACCCACAGTAGAAGGCGCCACAGCGGTACCGCTGTCGGCACGCAGTATGGCTGCTTTCAAATAAGTCATATCCGGGTCGTTACTTATCCTTACCCATAAACTGGCGCTGGGCGGAACCACCACGGCAGCCACATGGTGAATAATGCCATTGGTAGCCACTGCATCCGCTGATAATAAAGGAACGTTGTTGTCCCAGGTAACAGCACCTCTTTTACTGGGGAAAGTGGTTAAACGCAGCAGCGCACTCAATGCAGGTGCCGGGTTCAAAATAGTGGGGTATTGCAAATTGGGAAATGCGGTAGGAAAACTGCTGGTGCTGAGCGCCTGTGGAACTATGTGATAGCTAACGATACCCGCTGCACTGGCAGCTGGAATATTAGCCGTAATAAAGCCAGAGAAAACCGCATCCGGTGCATTCAATGGAACCGCACCGCCGGAGAGTCCATTAATAAACACCTTCATGGCGTTATTATCCGGCACAAACACGGTAAACCGCAAACTTGAGTCGGCAATATTACCCGTGGAAGTGGAAATTAAACCAGATTTAATCATCAGGCGGTAAAACAGACTGTCAGTGGGCGTAGCTGCAATTACTTTAGACAGGGTATTGCCAGCTGCAGTACCCGGCACCGGCAACGGCATGGGCACCGTATTTAATTTATTACAGGAAGTGAAAAAGATTAGCAGGGCAACAAGGGTGGCAGCGCTGTTCTTTATTTTATGGATAGTATTCATACAATCGTTTTAAATAAATTAACTATTAAAATACATTATAAGAGAACGCAACATAATACAGTCCGCCCACCATGGAATTGCCAATCGCGTTTACATAATATTGATTTAAGATATTATTGCCGCCCAATTTAAGGGCACATTTTGATTTGGGTATTTTATAGCTTACCTGCGCATCCAGGGTATGCACTGCAGGCACATCGCCATTTCCAAAATCACCATCGTAGTAGAAGGAGTCCTGCCATTTCCAGGTTACATTAAAGCCCAGCCTTTTACCGGTACCAAAACCATTGTTGGCAAAAGAAATATTGGTTCTGTATTTGGGCGTGCTGAAAGAAGAACGGAAGCCACCGTCATCTTTTAGATTATCAGAAGAAAGGTTACCGCTGATGATAAAACCAAAAGGCAGCCGGTAGTCAAGCGATAAACCAAATCCATTGGTTTTTACTTTGGAAGTAGTGTTGGCCGGCACAGAAAATATATTGCCAAAATTGCTGGCCGGAACACCTGCAGCAAGCCCGGCTTTCAAAGCCGCAAGATTACCACCTGTGGGCTGAATTACCAGGGTGCGGTAAATAAAGTCTGTATACTGACCGCTGTATACATAGGCATCAATCAGCAGGTTCTTGCCCAGCAATCCTTTGTAACCAACTTCAAAGGTGGTTACCGATTCTGGTTTTGACTCAGGGAAGCTGTAGGCATTATCGCTGACAGTGGTGGGGGTGGTATTGCTGAGCTCATAAGCTGCAATGGATTTTAGCTTGTAGTAATCAACAAAGTTTTTGTTGCCACCAATCAGCCTGGTGTTGGACCCTATATTCAGGTTGATCCACTGCTGCTGCGTGCTGGGGAAACGGTAGGCTTGCTGATAGCTTAAACGAATATTATTGTTTTCTGCCACCTTAATTACAAGCGTAGCCCTTGGAGTAAACCGGCCTTTGAAATTCTGGTTTTTGTCGTAACGGCCGCTTACTGATAATTTTAATACATTGTTTATTAAACTGCGGGTAGCCTGTGCGTAAGCGCCAAATTCGTTGATGCCAATTTTACCGGTACTGTCGGCAAAAAGGGTTCCCTCACTGTTCAGCAGGTAGCGTTTGAAATTGGCCCCTACAATAATATCAGCAAAAGAATGAGTTACCGGGCTCAGGTTGGCCTGGCCTTCTACCATGTACAGGTTGGTCTT
>JANPGT010000363.1:0-4180 GCA_031424135.1 Chitinophagaceae bacterium | reverse complement strand
AGGCACGTTCCGGTACCACATAATTGTTGGTGAGCAGCCTTATTTTAAGGGTGAGGGCCGACAAAACATCTTCTTCCTGCTGTATCATTGTATCCAGTGGCTTGCGCAGGGTTTTTACCAGCAGCTTACCATAAGTATCGTTGTTTTCCCAGGCGTGTACTACCTGGCAGATATAAGGAAAAATGGTTTCCTCTTCATGCTGGATATGCGGCAACAGTGCTTTTTTCTGTTGTTCAAAAATTACAGCCACCTCCTGCATATAGGGGTATTTTTTTACATGCTCATCTGCAAAATGCCTTACTATCTGCTCTGTACCCGGTAGTGTTGTCCTGAGAAACTGGTGGTGTATATTCGTAATATAACTGGTCAGAAAGTCGATGCTCCAGTTATCATAAGCAAGGGTATTGGGCAGTTGTACTACACGGCTGGCATCTTCCAGCTCTTTTTTTACCTGTTCAAAATCCAACCCTTTGTTCAGGCAGATCATTTCCAGCGGGAACCGGCCCGAGCAACAATATTCAATCCCGTATTTGCGGAATACGTCTACCGTGCGGTGATCCTGCTGTATAATATCGTTAATAAAAGAATCTTTATTGATAACTACTTTGTGTAAAAGCATTTTTTATTTTTTGCTGTTGTTTGAACCGGCAATGTAAGCTGTCACGCTGCAGCATACAATGATTTTAATCATGATGCGGGACACAGCCAGCCGCCATTTGAACGGCTGCCGGTTGTTCTTTATTTAAGAGAAGTCCAATGGTTGTTTCGGAAAGCAACTGCACCCAATCATTTTTTACGGGTGCCGCATGCTGGTGTAAGGGACATGGTTTTTCTTCGTCACATTTTCCCTGCAGCAATAGACAGGAACCTGCTTTCTCCACCAGGCCTGTTAGTTCCAGTATTGTCAGCAACGGTGTTTGCAAAGTATGGTGGCTATTGAGCCCTTTTACAGCAACCAGCACGCCTTCTTTTGCAGAGCGTTTTAGAATTTTTGCCAGAAAATGACGTGGAATACCAAGGCTTTGCGCTATTTCTTCCAGCCTTACCAGGGGCTTGCTGCTGCTCATTGCTGTCAGGTACAGGGTAGTGCGCATGGCATACCCAAACGATTTGGAAAAAAACATATACGGACAAAAATATTCAGCCAGCCTGTCCAGGCTGCTGAGAAAGGTCAGCAAAGCAGCTGATATTTATCAGGTGCTTTGGAAAATCAAGGGCTATTTCATATAGGAAATAAGGAACAAGTGTTTTTTATTGGCTTGAGTTTGGTGTGCATGGACCCTGCTGCGGGAACCTGGTCACCGGCCCGGTATTGTCTTTTGTTTTTACAGATAACTGTCCGTCTTCCGGCTGATACCATAATTAATGATGAAAATACCGGCAAAAAGAATAAGGGCGGCTACCAGCAGCAGCTGGTTAATGAAAGGAACGCCATGGTAACTGAGATCTGCTATGCCCTGTACCATCAGTAAAATTTCATTTAAAAGGATGCCGGCTACAAACACAGCAATACCTGCCAGCACGACTTTAGAAGTTGAAATGTATCGCATGGCGATGCAGTAACCCGTAATGAACAGGGTGATGATCCCCAGCAATACCAGGTGCAGGTAGCCGATCACAATGGGCCGGAAGCCAAATGCCAGTGTGCTGAGTGATGGAATAACTGAACCCGCCTGCAGAAATAATTTAATACTGAGGGCCATAGCAGACAGCAGGAAGAGGCGCTGCGCCACCAGCGGCATGCTTGCTTTAATGTGTTTTATAAGCGGCAAAAATAACCGCAGCAATAGTCCCCAGGCACCCAGTTGCATAAAAACGGCCAGCACTATCAGCAGGTAAACCCATAGGGGCAAAGGCAACCAGAGTGCCGACAGCAAATAAGCCGGAATACAGGCCCATGCAAATAACCTGTATACTGTCTTCAGCGTGCTTTCCTTTGCGCCATACTTCGTTAACTGCGCACAAAGCAATCCCATGCAGGCAAAAAAGAACCAACCATTGTACTGGAAATGCAAATAAAAGTAAACCGCTGCCAGGTAAACTTTGTGATGGATGTTTTTTGTGGCCATCATAAATGCAAGGGTAAATACGCCCAGCGACGAGAGCGCATTAAAAAAAACAGCCATTTTAAACCATCGGTGGCTGGTAGCAGCAACCGGCAATTTGTTCAGGTCTTTCCAGAAACGGATACCGAAAATATAAGATACAATAATAGAGAGTGTAGAAAAGCTGATGGAAAAAGCGCCGTATCCCTGGAGCGGAAAACTGATTAGCATGCCATAGGCAGTAAGCAGATTGGCGTAGAGCAGCCACCGGTACTTTTTAAAATAGTCCCCTCCTGCCGCAGTACCCAGCCATGCAACCAGCAAAGCCATCAGGGCCTGGCTTATCCATCCGGCAAAGGCAAAATGAGAATGCCCGTGCAGTAAATATTTCTGATCAATAAAAGGAAGGGAGAAAGTTATTTTAGTCCTTAGCACAATTCCCAGAAAAGCCACCAGCATCAGGTTAATAAAACTTACCTGCAGCCATCGGCGAAGCGGACGGTTCATATTGAAATTTGTGGCAAAGTAAATACAGGAAAAAGCACTGTTATATGATCGGGATCACAATCAGCAATAGACTTTGCCTTTGGTGATCACCAGTTCTCCCTTATCCTGCAGGTGCCGGATGCTTCTTATAACGGTTTCTACCCGCAGGCCGGTCATATCTGCAATTTGCTGGCGGGTTACTTTTACCAGGTGGCATTTTTCGCAAATATTCTTTTTTGCTTCTTTAAAATGCGCAAACAGGGTAGAGATGCGGTGCTCTGGCCCGAAACAGGAAAGTTCTTTCAGCAAAAGAAATTTAAAACGCAGCCGCTCTGTAAACAGTTTAGTAAAGGCAAAATGGATAGAAGGATTTTCCCTGAGCATGTTCAGGAAGGTTGTCTTGTTTAAACGGATGATAACCGAATCTTTACTGGCTACCGCCGTGGCGGCGTAGGGGCTGTTATCAAATAAATGAAATTCTCCAAAACTTTCCCCGGGTTGTATAATCTCCTGCAAAAACGCTCCCCCCGCATCGTTGATGTTTACCCAGTGTACAGAGCCACTTACCAGCTGGTAATAAAAATGTCCCTCTGTGCCTTCCCTGAAAATAGTTTCGTTGGCAGACAGTTTTTTGTAAGTGGCACCCCAGGCTAGGAGGGAATCGATATCAATCATCATAGCTGAATGAAGTTTAAGTTGGATGGTACACTCAAAACTATAATCAATGTCTGCGCATTCACATGACATTGATAAGGCAGCAGTGTGACAATAATCATATTTCATAACCGCTTGTTTTATAAAGGCCTGTTATTAAATAACTTATAAAGGTCTGTTGTTTAGTTGGTATTAAACCAGTCTACACATTTTCACCTATTATGATTAGACGCATAAAATGAGGGTGCTGGCCGGTTTAATCTTGCAGGGTCAAATTGTTCAAACTAAAATTATGATTATGAAAAAGTTGGTTTTCCTGGGTATAATCACATTAACGGTTGCTGCCTGCGGAAGCAATGCAGGTGAAAAAAAAGAAGGTTCCCCGGCGTCGGCTGCTACAGAACAGCCCGCAACCGGTGGCGCCAATCCCTCCTATGATCCTGCAAGGGGAGAAGGCAAATTCTCTCATGTAGAAGTGCCTGCTGCACTGGATGCAGCCAAAGCCACTGCGGGTGAAAAAATTTTTACGGTGAAATGCGGCGCCTGTCACAAACTGACAGACGAAAAATTGGTAGGTCCCGGATGGAAGGGTGTTACCGGCAGGCATACCGCCGAATGGATCATGAATTTTGCTACCAATCCCGATGTGATGATTGACAAAGACCCCAAAGTACAGGCTATGCTGGAGATATGCCTGGTAAGGATGCCCAACCAGAACCTGAGCGATGATGATGCGCGCAACCTTTATGAATTTATGCGTAAAAATGACGGTATAAAATAGCCACCATTTTATTTAACCCTAATAGTGTTAATCATGAAAAAAATACAATCCCTTTTATGCTGCGCTGGCATCATAGCCACCCTGTTTATGGGGGCCAGTTCCTGCAAACCCAAAAATGCAGGCAATGCCGTTAGCGGCGATGCAGCCAGTAAAGCCTATGTTGCCCCCGGTAAATACGATGAGTTTTACAATTTTGTTTCCGGCGGTTTCAGCG
>JANPGT010000362.1:0-2667 GCA_031424135.1 Chitinophagaceae bacterium | reverse complement strand
TCGGGAATGGAATGCCCCGCATTTACTTTTATAAAAATGCTTTGGGTCTGTGAAGCAGGATCTACGCTGGGCAGGGATCCTGAAACGGTGCCGGTTAGTTTTTCTCCGTCGGGCAGCAGCAGCTCAACTGTTTTTTTGTCTTGCAGATATGGCTTTAACTCGTATGGCAAATCAAGCAGAAAAGCAAAGCTGTTGATATCGCTGATAACAGCCAGCTGTTCTCCATCCTGTACATAATCACCTGCCTGGTGATTCAGTTGTGTAATAAAGCCCTGGCCGCCCGCCCTGATACTGTTGGTGCCGGAGAACCGGAAACTGGAATCCAGCTGGTTAACAGCATTGCCGATGCTGGTAGCTTCCTTGGTTTTTACGGTAAATAATACCTGTCCTTTTTTTACATACTGTCCCGGTTGCGTAAAATTCGACTGCAGGTAACCGTTGGCGTTGGCTTTTATATAGCTTTTTTGCAGAAAAGTGGAACTGGCATTCAGTTCAATATATGCTGCCAGCGGTGCATTGCTGATGCCGGTAACTGTTACCGGGGTCTGTACGGTGGCGGTTACTTCGGCTTCCGGTTCGGTTGCTGCCGGTTTGCAGGAGAAGAGGCCCGCAACCAGTAATAAAAAAGCAAGCGGCCGGTAATGGGGTAGTTGTTCCATGAATATGATGTATTTATCTGTTCCAGTAATTGATCTGGTTAATAATCTGCAGGCGGCTTACCGTATTCTGGGTAAGGAGGTTCCTGGCGGCCAGGTAATTGTTGATGGCAATGATGATATCTGCAATTCTTACATCACCCGTTTCCAGCAGTTTGATGTTTACATTGATAAGCCCTTCTGCATATCTTATCTGGTGATTGATAGCTGTAATCAGTCCGGCGGTTGCGGTCAGTTGCTGGTGCAGCTGCGTCAGCTGCTGATTATACTGGTGCTGAAAAAAATCCAGGTAGCCGGTACGGGTTCGCTCTGCAAGTGAGATTTTACTGTACTGTATTTTCCGTTGGCGGCCGTCAAAGATGGGTACCGTAAGGTTCATGCCAAAGCTGGTGCCGAAATTACGGTAGCCCTTGTACGCAAATGTTGAGTTATAGCCGGCATCTGCGAACAGGCTGGCCCTTGGTTTATACCCCAGGTCAACCATTTTTCGGTTGTTGAGCAGAGTGAGGCTGTCAATATTAAATTGCTGAAAGAAAACAGACTGGCCGGGGGCGGGCAGCGGGCGCAGTATTAATACCGGTGCTGGCAGCACCGCTTCGGCGGTATCCATCCGGCCACTCAGGTAATTAAGGGTTGCATAATCGTTTTGCAATTGCATGCTAAGCTGCCTGATGGAGAGCTCCTGTTGCTGGCGCGTCACCAGGAACGTGAGGTAATCCGTTTGCCGGTAAACATTGCTCTCTGTGAGTTTTTTCAGCAGTGTTTCCTCTTTCTTCAGCAGTGTATTTATCTCTTTGGCAAAGTTCAGTTGCTGCAGGTCTCCCCAGGCAATGATATACTGCGCGGTGATGGTACGGGTAAGGTCCTGCTCAGAAATTCTTGCAGTATTTTCAATGCCCTGGTTTTGCAGGCGCAATGTTTCAAACTGTGCGCTCATGTATTTCCTGCTTACCAGTGCCTGGTTAACACCCACCAATGCGGTTAGCTGTCCGCCATTGGTGATGGCACCATCATAGCCAACACCGGCAATCACCGGGGCGTACAGGGCGTTGCTGCTGCCGTTTACCTGGGGCTTATAGCTGGCCAGGATGCGCTGGCTGTCTGCCTGGTTGCTGAGTACCTGGTGCTGGTAATCTTTTAATAAAGGGCTGTTGCCAAGTGCCTGGCCAATAAAAAAATCGAGATCTTTTTGTTGCGCCCTGGCACCCGCATAGAAAATTATAAAGATAACTGCAACGGTTGTTTTTTTCATGCTGTTGAATGAATGCTGGTTCTTTGGAATACCGGTACAACCTACGCCGCGATTCTGTGTAGAATCTGTAGTAAAGGAACCGATAATAGCAGCAGGCAGGACATGCCAGTTGGCCAAGAACACGGCGTTATGATTGACTTTCGTTCAGGGTTTATTCCTTACCAGCAAGAAATGATGCAGCTGGTTTTTGAAAGCATACCTTGTTTCAAACCCTGAAGCGGCGGCTGCCTGGCGTATGATGGCTAACCCAAGGCCAATGCCATCTTTTGAAAGACCGGGCTTCGCGAAACGCCGGAACAGCCGGTCTTCATCCAGCGGGTAGGCCGTGCCGGTATTGGAAAATGCCAGCATATGCTCATCTGCCGCAATAGCAATACTGCCGCCGGGTATATTGTATTTGATGGCATTGCTAAACAGGTTGTTGAGCAGTATATCTGTCAATATGGGGTTCATGGTAAAATGGACCGATGGATCGATATTCACAGTCACCGTTATATTTTTAACAGCCATCATCTCTTCAAACTGTGTAATCTTTTCGTTGATCTTCTGCGCTGCATTGATGACAGCGGTTTCTGCATACTGGCCGTTTTCAATTTTGGTTAGCAGCAATAAAGCCTGGTTAAGCCGCGAGAGGCGCTGTATGGCTTCGTAGGCGGCCTGTACAGATCTGCTTTGTGGTTCGGAGAGGTGCTCATCCTGTATCAGTACATCCAGTTTGGATTTTACAATGGCCAGCGGTGTCTGCAGTTCGTGGGAAGC
>JANPGT010000361.1:0-1788 GCA_031424135.1 Chitinophagaceae bacterium | reverse complement strand
ACGTAATTGCGGTTATTGCCCTGTATTTTTTCAGCATCCCAGATAACGTCTATGGAATCGCTCTGGTTTACTTTATAGCGAAGCTGGTTAATGTACCAGTCGATGCCCAAAAGGCTATTGTTAATCACCCTTACATCCGGGCGGATGCCTTCCACTTCCTGGGCATACCAGAGCGGATAGGTATCGTTATCACCGTAGGTAAATAAAATGGCGTTGGGGGCGCAGCTTTCCAGGTAATCTTTGGCAAGATCCCTTGCCAACACTTTTTTACCCCTGTCGTGGTCATCCCACTCCTGCTGGCCCATTAATACGGGCACTGCCAGTAAACAGGCTACAAAAGCAATGGCGGTGGCAATATTGGCGCTGAGCTTGCTCTGCAACCATTCTTTTATCTGCAGCACGCCCAGTCCAATCCAGATGGCAAAAGCATAGAACGAGCCCACATAGGCATAATCACGTTCCCTTGGCTGGTTGCCCGCCTGGTTCAGGTAGAGCACAATGGCCAGTCCGGTAAAAAAGAACAGCAGGCCGGTAATTAAGAAGTCTTTCCTGTCTTTGAAATAATGAAACACTGCACCAATCAGGCCCAGCAGGAAAGGCAGGAAGAACAGGGTATTGTGTGCTTTATTATTCTTGATGCTGTCGGGCATTTTGCTTTGATCGCCCAGGCGCAAATTGTCTATAAAAGAGATACCGCTGAGCCAGTTGCCATCTCTTGGATTGCCCTGTGCAAAGCCCTGTATATCGTTTTGTTTACCCACAAAATTCCACATGAAATAACGGCCATACATCCAGCCTATCTGGTAGCGGAAAAAGAAGCTGAGGTTGTCTCCAAATCCGGGTTTCTCGCCATCGGCCAGTCCCAGGTATTCTTTGTAAAAAGTAGCATGCTGCTGGTCGTTGCTGGCATCCCAAACACGGGGGAAAAACATCATGTCTTCCGCTGAATAAACGGGCTTCTGATCTTTTCCCATCTCTATGTATTTGCCGTTGCCCTTTGTATACTTCATGTCTGTTTCCGCATAGGACTCAGGCTGTGCGGTAAATACCTGTCCGTATACCAACGGAAAATCACCGTATTGATCTCGGCCAAGGTAGCCTACCAGGGAGTTGGGATTGTCTACATTGTACATATCCACCGCCGGGTTGGCGTTGGAACGAATCATGGTGGTTACATAGGTAGAATAGCCCAGCAGCATGAAGATGATAGACCAGATACCCAGTGTAAGAAAAGACCAATGGTTCTTTTTGGCGATGCGCAGGCCGAAGAAAAACAGTACTGCCAGCAGCACAAAGAAAAAGATAAACCCACTGAAGAAGGGAAGGCTCAGGCCGTTTACAAACTTAACATCGAACCAGCCGGCGGCGGCTACGGTACTTTGTATCACAAATTTCTGCACAAAGCCGGTGATGGCACAACCTATTAAAAAGGCCCAGATAGTGCCCCAGGTAGTGGTTTTATAGCGTTTGAAATAATAGATAATTACAATGGCGGGGATGGTAAGCAAGCCCAGCAGGTGAACGCCAATGGAAAGGCCCATCAGGAAAAAGATGAAAATTATCCACTTATCGGCCCCTGGTTCGTCTGCATTGTGTTCCCATTTCAGCATGGCCCAGAAAACAAGGGCGGTGAACAGGGAAGACATACCGTATACCTCGCCTTCTACGGCGCTGAACCAGAAAGAATCGCTGAAGGTATAGGCCAGCGCACCTACAATACCGGCAGCCATGATAGAAAAAAGTTGGTCTTTGGTGGGAGCGGCCGTAATACCTGCCATTACCATTTTA
>JANPGT010000360.1:0-6189 GCA_031424135.1 Chitinophagaceae bacterium | reverse complement strand
TCCTGAAAAGCAATACGCTTACTTGCACTACCTGCCATAATCCGCATGAAAACGAAAAAGGCAAAGGGGCATCGTTTTCTCAAAAATGCATCAGCTGTCATAACGGTAAGCAAACAGCATCGGTGATCTGTAAGTTGACTCCCAAACTGGGCGAAGCCATTAAATCCAACTGCACCAATTGCCATATGCCGGAGCTGCCTTCAAAATCAATTGCCGTACTGCTGCAGGGAAAAGAAGCGCTGACTTCAGCTACCATGCATACTCATTTTATAAAAGCCTACCCGGAGCAAACAAAAAAGATAGCGGCCTTTATACAGGCTGCCGGGCATGCTGCAAAAAATAAAGAACTGCCTGCGGCAAAATAATAAACAATGACACAAGCAAGAATACATATTGTTACTGGCCTGCTGTTGATGATTTTCAGCTGCTCTTCCTGTAAGCAGCAGCCTCCTGCCCTATTTTCCAGCCTGCCTTCTTCTGCAACAAAAATTACTTTTGAAAATAAGCTGGAGAAAAAACATGCGTTCAGCATACTTTATTATTTATATTATTACAATGGCGGCGGTGTCTCCATTGGTGATATCAATAACGACGGATTACCGGATATCTATTTCACCGCCAACAGTAAGAGCAACAACAGGCTCTACTTAAACAAAGGCAATTTTAAATTTGAAGATATTACGGCAACAGCAAAAGTGGGCGGCAGCTCCGATTGGTGTACCGGCGCTACCATGGCAGATGTAAATGGTGATGGCTGGCTGGACATCTATGTTTCTGCAGTAAAAATTGATGGCAAGCTGGAAGGGCGCAATGAACTGTTCATAAATAATTACAACAATACATTTACCGAAAGCGCTGAGAAATGCGGCTTGAATTTTTCAGGCTTCACCACCCAGGCCGGTTTCTTCGATTATGACCACGATGGCGATCTTGATTGCTATGTACTGAATCAGAGCCACCAGCCCAACCAGAATATTGTAGATACCAGCAACCGCAGAAAATACAATGCCAGTGCGGGCGATAGATTGTACCGGAACGATGGCGCCACTATTGCCGGTGGTCTACCGCATTTTACGGATATGTCTGCTGCTGCAGGCATTTACCAGAGCAGCCTTGGGTACGGACTGGGATTGTCGCTGGCAGACATTAACAACGATGGCTGGGAGGATATCTATGCAGGCAATGATTTTCACGAAAACGATTACTACTACGTAAACCAGCAGAACGGCACATTCAAAGAAGAAGGCGCCAAACATTTTAGTCATTACAGCCGCTTCAGCATGGGCAACGATGTGGCAGATTACAATAACGATGGTCAGCTGGATGTAGTTACTGTCGACATGCTGCCGCCTACAGAACAGCTGGTAAAAACCTATGGCAGCGATGAAAACTATGATATTTATAAATTTAAAATCCTGAAAAATGGTTTCCAGGACCAGGTATCAAGAAACTGCCTGCAGCGCAACAATGGTAGCGGCAGCAGTTTTTCAGAAACGGGTTTACAAAGCGGGGTGTCTGCCACCGACTGGAGCTGGTGTCCCCTGTTTGCTGATTTTGATAATGATGGCAATAAAGACTTATTCATTTCCAGCGGTATTGTAAAACGCCCGGTAGATTTGGATTATGTGCGTTTTGTGTCTGACCTGGCGGCCAGGGTAAACAGGAACGCATCAGATAAGTTCGACGATGAAACCATTGCCCGCATGCCCGACGGCAGTTCGCACCCCTTTCTCTTCCAGGGCAACGGCAAAATGGCTTTTGCTGATAAAAGCAATGCCTGGGGAACAGGCGATATGAAGGGCTATTATAACGGAGCTGCCTATGCTGATTTAGACAATGATGGCCGGCTTGACCTGGTCATCAATAGCTTGAATGCACCCGCCGTAATATTAAAAAATAACGCACCCGTAAAAAACTTTCTCTCTATTATTTGTAAAGGCGAAGGAATGAATACGGCGGGCATAGGTGCAAAAGCATATGTATTTACCCGCAACGGTATGCAGTACCAGCAATTAATGCCCACCCGCGGATTTGAATCTTCCTCTGATACAAGGCTGCATTTTGGATTGGATTCCGCCGCTGCAGCAGACAGTGTTTTGATTGTATGGCCCAACCAGCAATACCAGCTGATAAAATATCCCGGCATCAATAAGTCATTGCAGGTATCACAAAAACAAGCAACAGGTTTTTTTAAGCAGGAATTATTTTTTCCGCCTGCAAAACAACTACTGGAAGATGTTAGCGGCCAGGTCAATTGCAACTGGCAGCATAAAGAAAATGATTTTACAGATTTTAACCAGCAGTATTTAATCCCGCATGAAGAAAGCACCCGCGGACCAAAATTGGCAGTGGGAGATGTAAATGGAGACGGACTGGATGATTTTTATGCCTGTGGTGCAAAATTGCAGTCGGGTATTTTAATGATACAGCAGGCAAACGGTGCTTTTGTAAGCACGGATACCGCTTTGTTTAATAAAGATGCCCTCTGCGAAGATGTGGATGCGGTATTTTTTGATGCCAATGGCGATGGCTTTAAAGACCTCTTTGTAGTAAGCGGTGGCAATGAGCCGCCGGCAGCTCCGCTTGCCAGGGAAGACAGGCTGTACCTGAATAACGGCAAGGGGCATTTCACCAAAGCACTTAATTTTCTTTCGCAGGAATACGAGAATAAATCATGCGTGGCGGTGGCCGATGTAGACAAAGATGGCGACATGGATATTTTTGTGGGTAATCTTTCCGGTGTCTCCACCTACGGAGTTCCTTCCTCTTCTTATCTTTTCTTCAACGATGGCAAAGCACATTTTGCCAAAGATAGCCAGGGCATGGCGTTGTTTGCAGCACTGGGCATGGTTACTTCCGCCGCATTTACAGATATCAATAAAGATGGCTGGCCCGATCTTATTGTAAGCGGTGAATTTATGCCCATCAAGATTTTTGTAAACCACAAAGGCGTATTTACAGAAAATGATATTCCTGCATCTACCGGGCTTTGGCAAACCATATATACTACCGACGTAAATGGAGACGGCTACGCGGATATACTGGCAGGCAACTGGGGACACAATACCAAACTATGGGCCGGTAAAAACGGTCCTGTGAAAATGTATGTAAAAGATTTTGACCGCAACGGTACTACAGAGCAAATACTCTGTTACACTATTGACGGGAAAGAATATACTTTCCTGGCAAAGGACGAACTGGAAAGAGCACTGCCGGTCTTAAAGAAAGCGTATTTAAAATATGGGGAAGTGGCGGGTAAGGATGTGCAGTACATGTTTTTTGATTTGTTTAAAGACTATACCACATTTAAAGCGGAAACACTTTCTTCCGCCTGTTTTATAAATGATGGCCGCGGTGGCTTCACACAAATCAGTTTACCCTCAGAATTACAACTGGCGCCTGTTTTTTCTTTTGCGGCTTTGCCCGGCAATAAAGAATATATGGCTACCGGTAATTTTTATGGCGTTATACCTTACGAAGGCAGGTACGATGCGCTTAACCCCACCCTGTTCAGGTATGATGCGGCTGCCAAACAGTTTATGGTTACCGGTAGTTTGCCGGATGTAAAGGGAGAAACACGAGATGCCAAATGGATAAACTATACCGGTAAACAGCCGATGCTTTTACTGGCAAGGAATAACAGCAGTATTTTATTTTATAAGAAAGCTAATCAATAAGCAATGAAGAGAATGCAGGTATTTGCAGTAGCAGGTTTTTTGTTGTGCGGGCTTTCCTGTGGTAAAAAGAGTGACCCGGTGCCGCCGGTGATAGTGGTACCCAAACCACTCAACCTGGTAACGGCATTCCTGAATAATAACGCTTTTGACAATAATACCGCCTATGGCGCAGCGCCTGACCCAAACATACAACTGCAGTTTTCCGTGGCGTTGTTAAAGAGCTCTGCTGCCAGTGCTGTAAGCATCACCGAAACCAGTACGGGGTCGGCGCAGGCATTAACCACCAGCTTTCAAAACGGTGATTCTGTAATGGTGGTCCGGCCTTCCGCCCCGCTTAAATATTTAACCAGGTATAGTTTGAATATCAGCACCGATCTCAGTTCGGCAGAGAGGGTAAAACTAACTACTGCCATCAGTAAAAATTTCGTTACCCGGCTGGATAGTTCACGCAAGTTCCCCGTAATAACAGACGACGCATTGCTGGATAAAATACAGCAGCAAACTTTCAAATATTTCTGGGACTTTGGTCATCCCGTAAGCGGCCTCGCCCGTGAGCGCAATAGCTCCGGTGAAACCGTTACATCCGGCGGTTCCGGTTTTGCAGTGATGGCCATTATTACCGCCATCAACAGGAACTTCATTACCCGCGCACAAGGCCTGGCAAGATTACAAACCATTACAGGTTTCCTGAAAAATACCGCACAGAAATTCCACGGCGCTTTTCCGCATTGGTTGAACGGTACTACCGGTGCAGTCGTTCCTTTCAGCAGCAAAGATAATGGCGCCGACCTGGTAGAAACTTCCTACCTGATGCAGGGCCTGCTCTGCGCACGGCAATACTTCAGCGGTGCAGCTGCCGCAGAAGTATCGCTGCGCGATGATATCAATACATTGTGGAACGGCGTGGAGTGGGACTGGTTCCGGCAAACCAACCAGAATGTATTGTACTGGCATTGGAGCCCCAATTATAACTGGGATATGAACCTGCCCATCAAAGGATGGAATGAGTGCCTGGTAACCTATGTGCTGGCGGCTTCTTCTGCAACGCACAGTATTCCTAAATCGGTATACGACAATGGCTGGGCCGGCAATGGAAGCATGGCCAACGGCAATAACTATTACGGCTATGCATTGCCTTTAGGACCAGCCGGCGGCGGCCCCCTGTTTTTCTCGCAGTATTCTTTTTTAGGCATCAACCCCAATGGGCTTACTGATGCCTATGCCAACTATGCTACGCAAACAAAAAACCACACGCTTATCAATTACAATTATTGTAAGTTAAATCCACTGAACTTTTACGGCTACAGCGATTCCTGCTGGGGATTAACAGCCAGCGACATACAAAATGGCTATACTGCCAGCTCACCTACCAATGATGTAAGTGTGATAGCTCCCACGGCCGCCATTTCCTCGCTGCCTTATACGCCGGCTGAGTCTATGAAAGCCCTTAAATTTTTCTATTATGTGCTGGGCGATAAACTTTGGAAGGAATATGGTTTTGTAGATGCTTTCTCGCTGAGAGACCCCTGGTTTGCCGATTCCTTCCTGGCCATCGACCAGGGGCCACAGATCATTATGATAGAAAACTACCGTTCCGGTTTATTGTGGAGCCTGTTTACAAGTTGCCCGGAGGTAAAGACGGGTATGAAAGGATTGGGTTTTACAGCGCCATGGCTGTAGATTATTTTGAATGTTGAATTATACATTTTGAATTAACGCCATCATGAAACACTGTTTATTTGCCGGCTTGTTCTTTTTTTCTCTTTCGTTGCCTTTGTTTGCTCAAAACAAAAAAGCGGCCACAGAAAAGAAGCCAGTCACCCGTTCTTTGAATCTCTCTGATTCAGCCTTGCTCGATTTGGTGCAGCGCCAGACCTTCCGCTATTTCTGGGATTTTGCGCACCCGGTAAGCGGTATGGCCAGGGAGCGAAGCAATACCGATGCAGGTTACGGCCATGAAACCGTTACCACCGGTGGAACCGGCTTTGGTATCATGGCGGTAATTGTTGCCGCAGAAAGGGGATGGATTACCCGTGACACCGCCGCCAGGTTTATGCGTAAGATGGTTAATTTTCTGTTGAAGGCCAATGCCTATCACGGCGCTTTTCCGCATTGGCTGGATGGCACCACCGGTAAAACCATTCCCTTCAGCAGAAAAGATGATGGCGGCGACCTGGTAGAAACCTCTTATTTATTCCAGGGCCTGCTTTGTGCGCGTCAGTATTTTAACCAGGACAACCCGGTAGAAAAAGAATTCCGCAATAAACTGAATTGGCTGTGGACTGGTATAGAATGGAACTGGTATACCCGTGACCAGGAAGTATTGTACTGGCACTGGAGTCCCAACAACGGCTGGGCCATGAACTTTCCCGTCCGCGGATTTAATGAGTGCATGATAATGTATATTCTGGCAGCCAGCGCAGAAAACTATCCCGTCAGCGCCGCTGTATATCACCGCGGATGGGCAGAAAGTAATTTTTTTAAAAACGGCAGGGAATTCTACGGTTATAAA
>JANPGT010000359.1:0-5645 GCA_031424135.1 Chitinophagaceae bacterium | reverse complement strand
ATTCCTGAACAGCCATCAAAAGGGCTTTTAGTTGTACTCGGAGGATTTAGCTATCCACAACAAACACTTGAAGAAACAAATTTGCCGGCAAGGGCTTGTGCCGCCGGGTACACAGTTTTATTGCCATTTCTTTACAGGGCTGACTCCGTTGACAAAGACAATGTTTTTCAAACACGACTTGAAATGCTAATCCCTGAAATAATTAAAAAATACAATATTCCTAAAAACAAATTTATAATTGGGGGGCAATCCTGGGCAGGACATCAAGCAATGTATTATGCAGAGAAGGCTTACAATCCAAACAACAAATCAATCGTAAAACCGAATGCCGTTTTTGGCGTTGACCCACCATTAGACCTGAAGCGGTTATACAATGGTTATGTTAGGGCAATGACAATTGATACGACGAAAAGGAGAAATAGCGAAGCCTCAATGATTACAGCGCTTTTCAAAAATCAATTTGGCGGGACGCCGCTACAAAAACCAAAGGCTTATGAAATGGCATCTTCATTTTACAGAGATGCCAAAGATGGGGGTAATGCAAAATATCTAACTACAATTCCAGTAAGGCTATATTCAGACCCGGACATCAATTGGTTTATTACTCAAAGAAACGGACCAGTTGAGTGGATGAACCTTGCAGACATTACGGCTTGCATTGTTCAGTTGCGACTTTTAGGAAATAGAAACGCTGAATACATTTCCTGTTTAGGCAAAGGGTTTTTACCAAACGGAGAACGGCATCCGCATTCATTTTCCATGTTGGACGCAGACGAATTTATTCTTTGGGCAGACAAAGTACTTGGTATACAATAACAGCGCTAAATATTGGTATTTGGCGATTGCGCGGCTAGATAATTGAGTAATAAACTGTGGTAAGCCTGCTGTGCTGCGGTTTGGGGTCGGCGAATATTTTTTTTTACAAAATTGAAGAGAACTCCCTTTTCTCTTAGCCCTTCAGTCCTTCAACCCCGCAATCCTTCCATTACCCGCCAAAAAAACAGCAGTTCCCTCTTTTGCTTTCTGGCAAACATGAAAGCTTTCTTTGCTGATGAGCTGCCAGTGGAGGCCGCCGTCTTCGGAGATGTCTACCCCGCTGGTGCCACAGGTAATTAGTTTGTCTTTTGCAATGAACTCAACGCAGGAGCGGTAGCCATGGGGTGGGGTAGTGGGGGCTATCCAGGTTTTGCCGCCGTTTTTGGTGATGGAACAGTTTCGGGTAGTATCCTGGTCGTGCATAAAATCGCCGCCTACTACCACAAAATAGTTACGGGTATTCCTGTTCTTATTATCTCTTACCGCGATGGAGTTGGCACCCTGCGAGGTTCCGCCCTGCAATAGCGGAAGATCAATGGGCTCGCCTTTCCAGAAAAACCTTGAGCGTTTGCCGCCTGTTATAAAGCAGGCTTCTGACAGGTTTAAGCGGCGTACATTGGTGCCGCTGGAGGCAAAACAGGCTTCGCCGGAATCGGCTGATGGTAATTTGTCGAATGAGGTAGGCTGCCAGCTGCTGCCGCCATCAAAAGTCCGGGCAATAAAAAACTTCCCATTGATAGGGTCGCCCAGCACAATGCCGCTCTGTTCGTTCCAGAATTCCATGGCATCCAGGAACATGCCGGGTGTATTATTTTCATATACCTTTTTCCAGTGCTCGCCGCCATCAATGGTTTTTAATATCAGCGCAGGCGTATCAATGGCCATGATGATGGCCGTTACTGCGTCAAACGCTTCAATATCCCTGAAATCTTTTTTTTCATAGCCTTTTACCTGCATCCATTTCCAGGTATGCCCACTGTCGAGGCTGCGGGCCACGGTGCCGTTGCTGCCGCTCACCCAAACTACTTTATCCGTTACCACACTCAGTCCCCTGATAGAAGTCTTATTGCCGCTGCTGAGCACTTCAATTTTTTGTGCAAACAATATACTGCACTGCGCCAGCAGCAGGATTAAGAAAATAAATGATTTCATGTTTGTAAGCGGCTTTGTGATAAATATAAAAAAAGATTCCTGCAAAAGCAGGAATCGCTGTCATCAAATTAACCTTTTTACAATTAACTCCGTCCGCCCCAGTTTTGTTTGGGTAAATTCTATTAATTGATCGCCTCAAAGCCGGCGGGCTTCGTACCCCCGCCGCCGCTGATTTTTCCTTTGAGGCTATAACTCAGCACCAACAAGCATTTCAGCCATTGCCATTATCAACAGTAGAATAAAGCTAACGGAAAAATAGGCGTCTTGCGGGGGTACCGGTGACAGCTTAACAAAATATAACTCCCTGCTTTTCCAACTCCCTTACTGCAGCCATAACAGCGTATTACAGTCTGTTATATTATTTACGATTAGGATATCCAGGCGAGCAACTAGCCAACTCATCAACCCCGTCCGACAGGGTCCCTCAACTGGCGCAAGTATGCAGTTTGGCTTTGTGTGCAGGCGTACTTGTGCCGTTTGCGCAAAGGCAGGCCCAATGCCAGGCACAGGAAGGCTTAGCTTCAGGCAGGCGCCTCATTGCGCCAGTTCGTGCTCCTCACCCCATCACGGTGATTTGTGGGTAGATTCGATTAAATCGACGTTTTACTTTCCATCGGAACGTTTTGTGCAATATTCCGACCAGGCACAATGCGTACCTACGGCACGCCCTTCAATTCAACTCATCTTCTACCCACAAGATGTTCCGATGGAACATAAAAACGCTTAACTAAACGACATTGATATCCACATTACTATTTCTTTCCAATCAACCAATCAACGATTCAACTAACCAACTATTTCACCCATTGCACAGAGGCTGATTTTAGCGTTGCGGAACTGGTACCAGCGCGGATAATGAACTCGCCGGGTTCCCAATTGTATTTGAGATCGCTGTTATAGAATTTCAGTTGTTCGGTTGTAATGGTAAAGCTTACTTCTTTTTTCTCACCCGGTTGCAGCCAGATTTTTTGAAAGCCTTTCAGGTCTTTTACCGCGCGGGTAACACTGGCCACAGGGTCAGTAATATACAGCTGCACGGTTTCCTCACCTGCATATTTACCGGTATTGGTTACCGTTACAGTGGCAGTAAGTGTTTCATTGCCTTTGAGGCTGGTTTTGCTGAGCCTGAGTTCGCTGTAATCAAAACTGGTATAGCTTAAGCCAAAGCCAAAAGGGTAGAGGGGATCGTTGGAGATGTCCATGTAGTAAGATTTAAACTTACCCGATCCATTTCCATCATAAGGCCTGCCGGTGTTTTTGTGGTTATAGTAAATAGGAATCTGTCCCACGCTGCGCGGAAAGGTAGCGGTAATCTTTCCCGAAGGATTATAATTACCAAACAATACGTCGGCAATGGCATTACCGGCTTCTGTACCCGGCGCCCATGCTTCCAGTATGGCGGGTATATTGTCGTTCTCCCATTGCAGGGTAAGCGGGCGGCCGTTGATTAGCACCAGCACAATGGGCTTGCCTGTTTTTACCAATGCTTTCAGCAGGTTTTTCTGGCTCTCGGGTAAGCTAATATCAGCACGACTGGAAGATTCACCACTCATATCAGCTGCTTCGCCCAATACTGCTACCACCACATCTGCTTTGGCTGCGGCAGCCACCGCTTCAGCAATCATTTCATCGGCGGAGGCTTTTTCCGGTTCAATTTCCACCCCCAGTGCATTGGCGTTTTTAACCATCATAGGGTCATCAGAAATATTGGCGCCTTTTGCGTAAACAATATTTACACCGTTGCCAGCTACATTTTTAATTCCCTCCATTACAGGAACTGATTTGGTCCAGTCGCCGGCCACTACCCAGGTGCCCAGCATGTTCCGCTGGTTATTGGCCAGGGGGCCTACCAGTGCGATCGTACCTGTTTTTTGCAGGGGCAACAGTTGTTGGTTATTTTTCAGCAACACACAGGCATGCGCTGCTATCTCACGGGAAGCGGTACGTGTTTCTGCTGTTAAGATATCTTTTGCAGGCCTTGCTTCATCAATGTACTTGTAGGGGTTGTCAAACAATCCCAGTTTGTATTTTGCTTCCAGGATGCGGGTACAGGCCAGGTCTATATCTGCCAGGGTAACCTTTCCTTCTTTCAGCGATTTTTTCAGGGTGTTCAGAAACCCTTCGCCCACCATGTCCATATCCAGCCCTGCTTTCAGTGCTTGTGCAGATACTGCCTGCAGATCGCCCACACCATGGTTGGTCATTTCATTTAGTGATGTATAGTCAGATACCACAAAACCTTTGAAACCCCATTGTTTGCGCAGCAGATCTGTCAGCAACCATTTGTTACCGGTAGCAGGTACGCCGTCAATTTCATTGAAAGAACTCATGATGCTGCCAGCGCCTGCTTCCACCGCTGCTTTATAAGGCGGCAGGTAATATTCATACATTTTAATACGGCTCATGTCTACCGTATTGTATTCGCGGCCCGCTTCTGCACCACCGTAGAGGGCAAAATGTTTTACGCAGGCCATAATATTATTATTGGCGGAAAGGTCTTTGCCCTGGTAACCTTTTACCATGGCTTTGGCAATCAATCCACCCAGGTAGGGGTCTTCTCCACTGCCTTCGGAAATTCTTCCCCAACGGGCATCACGTGCAATATCTACCATGGGCGAGAAGGCCCAGGCCAATCCATCGGCACTGGCCTCGGTTGCAGCAATGCGGGCGCTTTTCTCAATCAATTCCAGGTCCCAGGTGGCAGATAGCCCCAGCGGAATAGGGAAAATGGTTTTGTGCCCGTGGATAACATCCAGTCCGAATATTAACGGTATGTGTAAGCGCGAATTTTTAACCGCCAGGTCCTGGGCCTTCCTGACTTTTTCAGGACCATAAATACCAAACAGGCCCCCTACATACCCTTTTTTAATATTTTCTTCTACGCCCTGGCTTACAACTGCACCTGTTAAGATGCCGCCACCGGGGGTCACCAGGTTTAACTGGCCAATTTTTTCTTCCAGTGTCATTTTAGCCAGCAGGGCCCTGGCTTTAGCGGAATGGTCCTGTGAAAAAACAGGTGCCGCTGCAATCAGCAAAACGGCAAAGAGAGCGGTCATTTTCATATAGCAATAATTGTTGGTGAGCGATATATTTATAAGGTAAAGATAAAGAATGGAATAAATAGGTTTTGTGATTCCCGTCAGGCCGCAAAGACAATGTTGCTGTTGGCCGGTTTTTCAGCTGACTGTTGCTATAAATGACAGCACGTAAATATACCTATTACGGAATAGGTGTTTAATTGTCTGTATACTTTTTGTGTATTTTTTTCGTCTTTAGCCTTTATTATAAGCATCCACCTGTTATGAAAAGCCGTTTACCGGTAGCGCTGCTGTTACTGTTTTGCTGTAGTGTTTCATTCTCTCAAAAAGACACTTGTAAGATTGGGATTTATATCAATTCCATTTACGATTTCAAACTGGACGACAAAAGCTATATGGCAGATTTCTGGGTCTGGGTCAATTATAAAAATGACAGCCTGAAGTTTGACAATATTGTAGAGATCACCAACAGCAAATCCGCCGATTTCAGCCATTACTCCATGGAAAAAAAAGCTGGCTGGAACTGGGCCACCCAAAAATGCCGGGCACAGCTGATACATCAATGGGATGTTTCCTGTTTTCCGTTTGATAAACAGCAGCTGCGGATTGAAATAGAAGATGCGGAATCTGATACTTCCC
>JANPGT010000358.1:0-5875 GCA_031424135.1 Chitinophagaceae bacterium | reverse complement strand
TATTCGCTGGCCAATTTCTCCACTGCCAATTACTGGTACGACAGGATTATGTCTAAAACAGATTTTTACAATAAAGGCGTAAAAACAGGGCACGGCGATTTATACACCATGAGCCCTTACCATGTTTTATGGCCCGTGCCCTCAATCTCTATTGCCGCCAATACTTACGGACATATTAACCAGAACAAGGGGTATATTGGATTTGAGACCAATGTGCCGGCGCTGACAACGATACCGAAATAGCAGAGGCTGCGGGCTATGAGCTGATAGCTTTGCGCCAATAGCATCGAATACAATAGAGGTGACAGCTTTTGACAATACGGCAAAGCAAGGTGTCACCTCTATTTTATAATGCGTAAATTATTTGTATGGAAAGAAGAAAATTTATAAAGGCCGGTGGAATGGCTGCCGCAGCTGCGGGGCTTTCTACCCTCCGTTTTCCACTGTTTGGCAACAGCATTTCGCCCAACGATAAAGTGCTGCTGGGCGTTATGGGTACCAATGGGCGCGGGCTGGAACATATCAGGTCGCTTACCAAAATACCCAACGTGGAAATTGGTTGGATCTGCGATGTAGAAGACGCGGCAAGGGCAAAAGGTGTTGACCTTGTGCAGGAGCTAACCGGCAAAAAACCGGTAGCGGTTACAGATATGCGTAAGCTGCTTGACAACAAAGACCTGGATGCGCTTACCATTGCAGCGCCTGATCACTGGCATGCACCCGCTGCTATACTGGCCTGCAGTGCCGGTAAACATGTGTACGTGGAAAAACCCTGTGGGCATAACCCTGCAGAAGGAGAAATGCTTATTAAGGCTGCCCGTACACACAAGCGGTATGTATAGATGGGCAACCAGCGCCGCTCTATGCCGCATCATTTGCAGGTAATGAAAATGATCCATGAAGGCATTATTGGCAACGCCTATTTTGCCAAAGGATGGTATGCCAATAACCGCAAACCGATAGGCAATGGTAAAATTATACCTGCACCTGCCAACCTTAACTGGGATCTTTGGCAGGGACCAGCTCCACGGGAGGATTACCGCGATAATATTGTGCATTATAACTGGCACTGGTTCTGGAACTGGGGCACCGGAGAAGCCTGTAACAACGGCACCCACGAGATAGACTGCATGCGCTGGGCACTGGGCGTTGATTTTCCTACCAAAGTAAGTTCCGGTGGTGGCCGTTTTGCCGCAAAAGATGACTGGCAGACGCCGGACACGCAGGTGATTACTTTTGAATTCGGTAATAACAAAAGCATCAGTTGGGAAGGCATCAGCTGCAATAACTACAGCGTGGAAGGAGCGGGCCGCGGCTTTGTTATTTATGGCGATAAAGGCAGCGTATTGAATACCGGCAGCGATAATTTCAAAATCTTTGACAGCAATAACAAAGTTATCTGGGAAGGTAAGGATGAAAATTCTGCAGACACCATTAATCCATTGGGTCCCGGCGAAAACCTGGATGGCCATCATTTCAGGAATTTCATCAATGCCATCAGAAAAGACGAAGCACTGCATTCCGAAATTGCGGAAGGACATAAAAGTGTTTTGCTTTGCCAACTGGGTAATATATCGCAGCGCGTTGGCAGAACACTGCATTGCGATGCAGGGGCTGGTGGAAAAATTCTTAATGATAAGGATGCGCAGAAACTGTGGAGGAGAGATTATCAGCCGGGATGGGAGCCGAAGGCGTGAGTGGTGAGACGTGAGTGGTGAGTGGTGAGTCGTTTGTCGGTAGTCCTTAGTCGGGACTCGTAAGTCAGTAGTATTTGCTGCCGGATGCTTTATATAAATGAAATTTTAATGATACTGCTGATTCAATTATCATTAATTTTCAGTTGCAGTGACTTTAAACCACAAACCATATACCCTAAACCTTACGCCTTACTAACACATTCATCCATCTGATAATACAACTATCATGGCCCCTGACCGCTGTTGGTGTTTTCACCATAGCAAATCAGACAGACTTATCATTTTATAAAATCATAAATCATTATTATGGCTTCAAGAAGAAGTTTTATTCAGCAATCAGCAGCAGCCCTTGGCAGTGCAGCTGTATTACCTTTGTTGGGCAACCAGGCAATGGCGGCAGTCAATCAAAACAACGAAAATCCACCGCTGCAACTGGGCATGGCCGGGTATACTTTTGCCAAATACGATTTGGAAAAATCCATTGGCATTATGCAAAAGGTAAATGTGAAGAACCTTTCCATAAAGGATTTTCACCTGCCACTGAACAGTACCCCGGAAAAGATACAGGCAGTGCTGGCACAGTTCAAGGAAGCCGGCATCAACCCCTACGCAGTAGGCGTAATTTATATGAAAACAAAAGAGGCGGTGGACCAGACTTTTGAATACGCTAAAAATGTAGGTGTGTCATTGATTGTGGGCGTGCCCAATCCTGAACTGCTGGATTATACGGAGGAAAAAGTAAAAGCTACCAATATCCGTATCGCCATTCATAACCACGGGCCAGAGGATAAATTATACCCCAGCCCTAAAAATGTATACGATTTAATCAAAGACCGCGATCCAAGGATGGGGCTTTGTATAGATATTGGTCACTCTACCCGTGCAGGCCAGGACCCCGCCAAAGCCGTGCTGGAATACAAAGAACGCGTGTTCGACCTGCACATTAAAGATGTATCAGAGGCGGTAAAAGATGGCAAAGTAATGGAGGTAGGCAGGGGTGTCATTAATTTTCCTGCGCTGGTGAAAGCATTGAATAAAATAAAGTTCAAAGGCTATTGCAGTTTTGAATACGAAAAAGATATGAGTGATTCCCTGGCAGGTATTGCAGAATCTGTAGGTTATTTCAGGGGCGTGATGAAGACCGTGGGGTAAGTCCTAACCCCGGCCCCTCCCCGCGGAGCGTAGAGGGGTGCCCCCCGGTAAGTTCCCGCATTGTGTGCAGTTAGTTGGGTACTGGTTCAGTTAGATGATTTGTCAATAAAATTTTGACGATAGAAACTGAAAACCCAGGTTCTATTGCCAATTTATAGGAGTTCAAAGCTTCCCATAAGACTATAAATTGTAATGTTTTTTGCGGAGAGGCACCCTTAGCCAACTTGTTGGAGAGGCCCGCCCGGATGCATCCGCGCCAGAATGAATTCTTTCGGGCTGGCGTTCGGACGGGGGCCGGGGTGAGGTGTTGTTAGGTCAATTCAGCTGCAAATGCGGCAACCTGTAGGTCAGCCCGTCCAGCACAAATAATTCATCCACCTCGTATATCCAGAATCTAAAAAGAGGAGAGTGAGAAAGGTATTCATCTACGCCTGCCTTGTCTTCCGCATTGATGGTGATCCAGATTCGCTTGCTTTCCAGCGAAACTGCGTAATGGTCAATGATTTCTTTGTTAATAAGCGTATTGATGTACTTCCTGTGTTTTGGAATCAGTGCATTCACTTCATCATCCAGCTCAAAGCTGATAGTTACCTGGAATTTCTTCTTGTCCATAAGGGGGTACGTGTTGTTTTTATAAATCAACTAACAACTGCTTATATAACGGTCAACGGCATCAAAATGTTTCTTAACAAATTGATAATTGCCAAAAAAATTATATTGTCCAGTCTATAATTTTATTTACCCAATCTTCCCGGTGTGAGGTAGTTATACGTATATAATTATCTGTATACCCATCCATCATGGCATTTTTGGAAAAGGCTTCAAACAGCACCTTGCGCGTTTGGCCGGCATGCTGCTGGGTAAAATACTGCATCTTCATATAAGAGAGGTTGCGAAGGGTCTTATTGCGCTCCAGTCGGGTATTAATGGGCACTACGGGAGTAATTTCCAGCGCCTTTGTATTATCCCTTTCAGAATAGGTAAATACGTGCAGGTAAGAGACCTCCAGTTCCTGCAGAAACGCCAGGGTATCATTAAAATCTTCCTTTGTTTCACCGGGAAAGCCCACAATTACATCTACGCCGATGGCACAATGCGGCATCAGGGTCTTGATAAGCTGCACCCTGTCTGCATACAGTTCCCGCTGGTAGCGACGGCGCATCAGGCCCAAAATCTTATTGCTGCCGCTCTGCAGCGGAATATGAAAATGGGGCATAAACTTGCTGCTGTTGGCCACAAAAGCTATAATATCGTTGGTGAGCAGGTTGGGCTCAATGGAAGAGATGCGGTAACGCTCAATGCCCGCTACTTTATCCAGGGCTTGCACCAGCTCAAAAAATGTCTCCTGCTGCTCCTGGCCTGAGGGGCCCTTGCCAAAATCGCCCAGGTTCACGCCCGTGAGTATGATTTCTTTTACCCCGGTAGCAGCCAGTTCTTGGGCAGTTTTCACCACGTTGGCAACGGTATCGCTGCGGCTCTTACCCCTGGCCATGGGGATGGTGCAAAAAGCACAGTTGTAGCTGCAGCCATCCTGCACTTTCAGGAAAGTACGCGTACGGTCGTTCACCGAAAAAGAGGCGTTAAACCCCTGCACTTCTTCGATATCGCAGCTGCAAATCTTGGCAGAATCGCCTTTGCTCAGCTCCTTTACATGCTGCACAATATTGAATTTCTCTGCGGCGCCCAGCACCAGGTCAACCCCGGGTATGGCAGCAATTTCTTCTGGCTTTAACTGGGCATAGCAGCCGGTGATGACCACCAGGCTTTCGGGCGATTTGCGCTGGATGCGGCGCACCAGGTGCCGGCATTCCTTATCGGCATTGTCTGTAACAGAGCAGGTATTAATAACATACACATCGGCCTGGTCTTCAAAAGCGCGCTTCTCAAATCCCTCATTTTCAAGTAGTCTCGAAATTGCGGAGGTCTCTGAAAAGTTCAGTTTACATCCCAGGGTATGAAAAGCCACTGTTTTTGCCGTTGCCATGAGCGCGAAGGTAGTCAGGAATTGGGAATTAGGGAATAGGAATTGGGAATTGGGCTTTGAAGGGATAGCCAGTTCCAGGCCAACATCGAACACAGATGACACGCCTGCCCGACTGAACGTAATTCGGGCGGGCGTTTGCTGAATTCCTGTCTTTAGCGAAGCTTATGCGCTGGCGGGTATACGTTTTTCATGGCAATTGAATTCCCAATTCCTATCTTTCCACGTAGATTGCGATCTCTATGATTTTTTGGCGGTCAGGCGGTAGTAACGCTATGAAACTTCGTTGTGTCACTCCCTTGTACTGCCAATCAATATTCAGCTGCCTGTGTGTAACAACCAGCCAAGTGCTGGCAGGCTAAAAAGCATCAACCAATGAATAAAAAAGCGCTTCCGTATATTTTCCTGGCGGTACTAATAGTAGCAGCCCTGCTAATCAAACGATGCAACAATAATAGCAGTACTACAAAGCGTACAGATACAGACGGCCCGGCCAATACAGATAATATAAACCGCAACCGGGGCCTGGACAGGCGGGTGGCTTTTCTAGACTATACCCAGCATGCCAAATGCCGTATGGAATGCCGCCATGTTACCCAGGAAGAAGTAAAATTTATTTTGCAGAACGGGCAGATAAATTATAAAAAAAGTGAGGCCAGCGGTCGACCTTGCCCCACGTATGCGCTGGAAGGCTACTCGCCGGAAAAACAGCACCTGCGCGTTGTATTTGCCCAATGCGATACAAAGACAAAAGTGGTTACCTGCATTGATCTTGACCAGGATTTTGAATGCCATTGCCCCGGTGATGAAAATAAACACGAACGTTAAGCCTGCACCCTAAAACTACTACCAACTTGCTGAAATTTATACGTGTACTCTACAGCATCTACGCCATACTCAGTTTTGCCTTGCTGCTGCTGCTGATCTTTCCCATTGTTATCATCGCCTCTTTTTTTGGAAAGGTGAGAGGGGGCAATTGGATTTACCGTTTGTGTACCGGCTGGTCCGATACCTGGTTTTTTATGATTGGCCTCAGGGCAAGATC
>JANPGT010000357.1:0-4152 GCA_031424135.1 Chitinophagaceae bacterium | reverse complement strand
TGATGATGTCTTTTTCTGTAGTGTGTGTAAGCGCAGTTACCGGCACCGGCAACACCAAAGTAAGCCTGCTGATAGAGTTCATCACCATCGTGATGTACTGCCTGTATGTTTGGCTGGTACTGGAACACCTGAACATGTCTGTAGCTATAGGATGGATGAGTGAATGGATTTACTGGGGCGCTATGTTTATTATGTCTTTCTTTTACCTGCGCAGCGGGAAATGGAAGGGAAAAGTTATTTAGTTCCTGATTTTTTAGTTCTTAGTTCTTCCGCTCTGAATGCAAAAAAAATAGAAATTTTCTCCTAAACAGGTATGTAATATGGTGTTGGATTTAGCGCTTATTAACATTGACCACAGCACCTTTTATCTTTGGCTGAAGAACCAGGAACTTTGAACTGGATTAATTCCACTTCTTCAGCAGTTCCTTCGCCTCTTCCCTCACCCTGGTATCATCCTGTATTTTATCAGGCATGGAGAGGGTTTTATTGAGATAATCAATCGCTTTTCGCTTTTCATCATTGCGGTGATAGCATTTGGCCAGTTCCAGGTAATTGACCTTCAAATCAGGAACCAGCGACCTGCATTTTTCGTAATTATATATGGCATCTTTTAAAGAAGCTGGCGGCAAAGCCTTATAAAACACTTTGGCAAGGGTTTTTTCTATGCCACTAAGGTTACTCACTTCATAATGCCAGCGTGCCAATACATGATAGGGCTTGTAATTATTTGGATCGCATTTAATGGCAATTTCCGCGTACTTTTTTATATCATCTACAGCGGTGAGTTTTTCCTTTCCGCTCAATATCAGCGCCATTCTGCCCATGGCAATAGACATCACAAAATTAGCTTCAGAACTATTTGGATTTATCTGCAGTGCCTGGCCGGCAAACTTACGGGCGGCTTTGAAATAAGTTAGTTTTTGCTCTTTGCTTTCCTGGCGGCGGCCGATGGAACTGCACAACTCGCTGCTTTTGCAGAGTGCAGCTATATTACCCGGTTGCAGTTTCAGTATTTCCTGGTATTTCAGAAATGCCCTTTCTTCACTGGCAGGCTCAAGCCGTTCTGCCTCTTTCAGCAGGGCGGTAATATCCTGTGCAAAGGAAAAAAAAGGCAACCATAAAAGAACAATACCAAAGAATAAGGTTTTCACTAGTCGTCAAATTTCTTTTGCAAAGTAACCCCCACTTTTCCCTGGAAATGTTCGATGGGTGGCTGTAACTTAAAGATAGAAATACTTACCTCCTTTACAAAGGAATATTCGTGCCGTATTTTCCGGATAATGCTTTCCGCTATTTCTTCTATCAGCGGCGTGGGCATCGCCATTCTTTTTTTAACAATATTATAGAGCTCAACATAATTAAGCACATTATTAAGGTCGTTGAAGCTGATTTTCTTTTCGTCGTAGCTTACCTGCAACTGCACTTCAAATTCGCCGCCTGCTACGGGTTCTCCATCAAAAACACCATGATGGGCAAAAAAACGGAGATCATTCAGGTGAACTGTAAGCATAGAGGGAAATTTCTGATTTTGGGATTGGGGGATTTTGAGATTTGGCAGGTTACTGTATCAAAAGAAATCACCACATCCTGCAATCCCAAAATCAGCAATGCTAATTTGTTGGATGTTCCCTGGCCGACAAATAACGTTCTGCATCAAGCGCAGCCATGCAACCACTGCCCGCGGCCGTTACTGCCTGGCGGTAAATCTTATCCTGCACGTCGCCGGCAGCAAATACACCCTCTATATTGGTGCGCGAAGTACCGGGCACCGTTTTGATATAACCCGCTTCATCCATATCAATCCATTCATTAAAAATGGCGGAATTGGGCTCATGACCAATGGCTACAAAAAAACCGCTTACCGGAATGGTTTGCCCTTCACCGGTTTTTGTGTTTTTTATGCGTACAGCTTCTGTTTTAAACTGTCCCACAATTTCAAGTGTTTCACTGTTCCAGTAGACTTTGATATTGGGCGTTGCTTTTACCCGGTCCTGCATTACTTTGGATGCCTTCATGCCGTCTTCTCCTTTTCTAACAATCATGTGTACGGTACTGCAGAGCTTGGAAAGATACAGGGCTTCTTCACAGGCTGTATCGCCTGCCCCTACAATGGCCACTTCCCGGCCTTTGAAAAACGTACCATCACATACTGCACAGGCGCTTACACCAGAACCATTCAGGCGCTGCTCGCTTTCCAGGCCCAGCCATTTAGCAGACGCGCCGGTAGCTATTATTACGGCATCGGCTTCCAGTTCCTTTTCTTCATCAATCCATACTTTATAGGGCTGTTTGGAGAAGTCCACTTTTGTAGCCAGTCCAAAACGTATATCTGCTCCCATTCGCATGGCCTGTTTTTCAAAATGAACCATCATATCGGGCCCCTGTATACCGTCTGCATAACCGGGATAGTTCTCTACCTCGGTGGTAATGGTTAATTGTCCGCCTGGCTGTATGCCCTGGTACAACACCGGTTTCATATTGGCGCGGGCAGCATAGATAGCTGCTGTATAACCTGCGGGACCGGAACCTATAATCAAACAATGTATTTTTTCTACCGTCTTATCCATATAAATTCATTCATTTTAAGGCAGCGGCTAGGGAAGCTGCTGCCGGTAAAGCAAGTTGACAAAAATAAAGGTTGTATGGCAAACAAGCAGTGGTTTATTGGCCTGTCTGTATTTTGTGCAAAAAAGCCTATTTGGGTACAATGACAGACTTGTACTGCGCAGCATAACCGCCAAAATAACCCAGCGCGCCATTGATATTGCCCAGCACTTTTGTAGGTGAAGAAAATGGGTTACCAATACTGGCATAGCTGTATTCCATGGTACGCCAGAAATCATAACTGGGCTTATCAATATTCGCAAACTTCAGCGTAACGGTATCGCCCCTGTTAAAAAAAGAGTAGTTCTCCTGGTCTAATTTTTCATTTCGGTTTACCCCTCTTTCTACGTCGGCCGTATATGTTTTACCATCTATGATCTGGTCATCAAAAACAGAGTTTTGCCCCGGGAAAAATGGGTCCCTGTTGGTTTTGGTATAATACCGGATATAATTGCCATAACCAGGTGGGTCAGTGATTTTTGCTACCAGTACCACTTTATTGGAATCCGGATTGTCCGGTGCTTTTTTCCACCACAAACTGTCCACCTGTTTTGCCAGCAGCGGTATGGTAGTGCTGGCCGTGTACGCTTTACCGTTGGCCTGTATACTCAACAGGTAAGAAGTGTTAAATGTTCCCACAAAGGCGGTAGGCAGGTTAGCAGAATCAATGCTGTAGTAATAGACTTTCAGGTTGGCCGGTGTATTAAAAAAGTATTCCTTTAGTTGGTGGGTCTTTGTCCCGTTAGACATGGTAACCACGGCACCGTGCACAAAGGAGGCCGCCAGTATTTCCGGCGAGATGGTACTAAAATAATCGTAGCTGGAAGAAAGTATTACCACGGGTGCCTGCCCGTTTTCAATGGTAGCTTCTACTACCAGTGAGGGCTGGGTATTGTCCAGTTTAAAACTGATGGCCTTTTCGCAGCTGCTGAATAAGACGCCCAGGCTGATAATCAATAACCAATGCTTCATGTGCCAAATTTACGATGTACATGCAAATAACAAGCTGTGGGGGTAATTTGTTGTGCAGGCCCTTCGGGCCAAAATTTAACCACAGAGGCAAAAGAGGTTTTTCACAGAGCAAGGGAGTCATTGCTATGCAAGCGCATCCTGGTCAAGGTATCATCCCTGAATTCCCGGTTCAGACATTATACTACGGGAGGACAGGAGGTTTTCACTTAGGTAAAAAGAGGCTGGGCAAACGATTCCTGTAAATCGTGCTAATCATATAAATCATAGTTCAGACAATTTTACCTCCGTGAAAAACCTCCTGTCCTCTGTGGCAAAAAAAATGCCCCCGTTTGGGGGCATTTTAACCAGATAAGAGTAAATTATCCTAAATAAGCTTTCAGTGCATTGCTGTAGCGGGCTTTCTGCAAACGCTTGATGGCCCTTTCTTTAATCTGACGGATACGCTCTTTGGTAAGATCGTATTTCTGACCAATCTGCTCAATGGTAACACCGTTTTCGCCATCCAGGCCGAAATACGCATTTACAATTTCTGCTTCTCTTGGGCTAAGCGATTTCAGCACGCGGCGTATTTCGCTG
>JANPGT010000356.1:0-3283 GCA_031424135.1 Chitinophagaceae bacterium | reverse complement strand
GTTTGCTGAAACGCATTCATCTGGTCTGCCTGTTACAAAAAGCTAAATTCAAACGCAGTGTCGTTAGCAGTGCTATGCAAAAGGTCCACGGGCGAAAGCCTTTCCCCTCCCTGTTCGGTGTCTCACTGACCAGTAACATAGTTGATTCCGGTCGGTGAGGACACCGACCGGGGTAATAAAGCTTTTAGCGCCCGCAGTCCGGTGTCTTCCCGATGGTAATGCTATGTTAGGGTTGACGGGCGAAAGCCTTTTTTATTTTTGACTTTTGACATTTTTTATTTTCAATATGCCAAAAACTCCTCCAGCTGCTCGTCAATGGCTTTTAGTGTTCCCGCATCGCTGATCAGGTTGGTGCCGTTTAGTAATTTGTCAACTACTGAAATAGGCAATTTATTGGGATGCACATGCATTTTTACATAATGCAGTATGCCGGTCAGGTGTTCCATTCCACGCAGGTTACCGGCGCGGCCGGTAGATACGCCGGTGAGCAGGGCTTTTTTGCCCCACCATACTTTTTTTATATCTGTATGGTCTATCAGCGATTTTAATACGCCGGGAATGCTGCCATTGTATTCGGGTGAAATAAAAATAAATTTATCGGAGGGGATCAGCACTTCGTTTTCCAGTTGCTGAATGGCGGGATTGCGCTCGCTTACGTCCAGGCCTTCCAGCGAAACAAAGCTTGCTTCCACACCTTTTTGCTGCAGCAGCTGCAGGTATTGCGCCGCTACTTTGCCGGTGTTGCTTCCATGCCTGTTGGTGCCACTTATAATTGTAATCATAGTTGGTATATCTTACCGGCTTTACCTGTGCAGCGCCTGTTTTTGCTGTAGCGAGCCACCGCCGGGTGGTCAGTTTACTGGCTAAACAACAACGCCGAAGCTTTTTGGTTGGCAGCCATTGCAATAATAAAAATTTTTGCCGCAATACGGTGACAGAAACCGCTGTTTATTAGGCCGAAACAGTATTTTTGCCGTCCTTGACGAATAGCCACCTGGCCATTACCGCCTTTCAAATTAAGTGCATATGAAGCTAACGTATTACGGCCATTCCTGTTTCAGCGTCAGTATTGGGGGCAAAATTTTGTTGTTTGATCCTTTTATTACGCTGAATGAGCTGGCCAATGGAGTGGTGGAGGTAGACACTATTGAAGCAGATTTCATATTGCTGAGCCATGGCCACCAGGATCATATTGCTGACTGCGTGCGCATTGCTGCCAGAACAGGGGCAAAAGTGATTTGTGCCTGGGAAATACATGAATGGCTGGCTAAGCAGGAGGTAACCAATACCCACCCTATGAATACGGGAGGAAAATGGAATTTTGGCCCTTTTACTGTAAAATGCGTGGTGGCGCAACACAGCAGCGGGCTGCCGGATGGCAGTTATGGCGGTAACCCTATGGGGTTTATTGTTACCAGTGCGGACGGGAATTTTTACTATAGTGGAGATACGGCACTCACGCTGGACATGCAGCTGATCCCCAGATGGGCAAAACTAAATTTTGCGGTATTGCCTATTGGCGACAACTTTACCATGGATGCTCTGGATGCTGCCGCCTGTGCGGGTATGATAGAATGCAAAACGGTAGTAGGCGTACATTACGATACTTTTGGATTCATCAAAATTGACCCGGCAGCGGCCAAAAAAACCTTTGCCGATGCGGGCCTGGAACTGAAACTGGTGAAGATAGGAGAGATGGTTAATTTGTGATGGTTTCATGGAAGGGGCGGGTACGGTCTGACGTCCCGTCTGACCGATTATGACAAAGGGTTTCACGCAGCGGACAGGGAGGAACGGCGGACACAGCGTATTACTATAGGAATAGGTGGAAACAGTGCTACTGTTCAGGGTAAGTTAGATAGGGTTGGTAAAGGCGTTCAGTAACAGGTAAATGTACAAGAGAGTGACACAACGATGTTTGGCTATGTACAACTGCCGGTGCCATAAAAATCTTTAGGCAAAACGCAGGCATTCATTCCGGAACCACTCAAACAAATAATAAACAATGCTCAGGGCTCACAGCTAAAAGCTCACAGCTTATAAAAATATGGCAAGAATAATAGGCGTAGCAAATCAAAAAGGTGGTGTAGGTAAGACTACTACAGCTATTAACCTGGCGGCAAGTTTTGCAGTGCTGGAGTTTAAAACGCTGCTGGTGGATGCAGATCCGCAGGCCAACAGTACCACGGGTACGGGGTTTGATCTGCACAATGTAACCAAGAGCCTGTATGACTGCATGGTGAATGAAACGCCCATCAGGGAGGTAATCCTGAAATCGGATATTCCCAACCTGGATGTGGTACCCAGTCATATAGATTTGGTGGGCGCCGAGATTGAAATGATCAACTATCCCAACCGCGAGGGCGTATTAAAAGGATTGCTGGAACCGGTGCGCGACCAGTATGATTTTATTGTAATAGACTGCTCACCCTCGCTGGGCCTGATTACGGTAAATGCGCTGACGGCCGCCGACTCGGTGATTGTACCGGTACAGACAGAATTTTTTGCGCTGGAGGGATTGGGTAAATTACTGAACACCATTAAAATTGTACAGAACCGACTGAACCAGGAACTGGCCATTGAGGGCATACTTATGACCATGTACGATGGACGCCTGCGTTTGTGCAACCAGGTGGTAAGCGAGGTAAGAAAACATTTTGACGAGATGGTATTCACCACCATCATTCACCGCAATTCTAAAATAAGCGAAGCACCCAGTGTAGGCAAGCCCGTTATACTCTACGATGCGGTGAGCAAAGGCGCTATGAACTACCTGAACCTGGCCAAGGAAGTGTTGCAGAAGAACAATATGACCAAGATGAAGCAGGAAGAACGCATTTTAGAGTAAAACCTGGAATTTGGAATTAGGAATTTGGAATTGGCGGGCCGCGTCTAACCTGATATCTAATTCCCAATTCCTAATTCCTATAATATGAATAGTCCCAAACAAAATAAAGATGCTTTAGGCAAGGGCATCCGCTCGCTTTTGCAGAGCATTGACGCTGACCTGAAAACCACCACCGGTACACTGAAGACCAATGTGGTGGAACAGGCCACCGGTATTTTACGCATACCTATAGAAGAAATAGAGACCAATCCCAAGCAGCCCCGTCATCATTTTGATGAAACTGCGCTTAATGAACTGGCGGCTTCTATTAAAATGCACGATATTATTCAACCTATTACAGTATCAAAAATACCCGGTGGCCGCTATCGCCTGATTTCGGGTGAGCGCCGTTTCCGGGCCGCTAAGATGGCCGGGCTGGTAGATCTGCCGGCTTAT
>JANPGT010000355.1:0-6604 GCA_031424135.1 Chitinophagaceae bacterium | reverse complement strand
GGTTTATGCGAAAGCCTTTGGGCATATTACTAATGAACACCGCGGACAGGTAATACTGCAAAGCGGCATTGGCGGCAAAAGGGTGGTGAATATGCTGCCAGGCGAACAATTGCCCAGGATTTGCTGATAGCGGCTAATGATGATATAAAAGTAAAAATCACCAGGAAGTAATTTAACGTAATTGCGGCAATGCATGGAATCACTATTTTTTACTATGGCACCACATGCCGGCAGCAGACTGACAACCTGCTTGTGTCGTAAATCGTCTTTCACGTTCATTCTGTGCTCCCTGAGAATGCTGTTTCTTTGGTGTACGAAATGGTGTTTTTCACTCCTTAAAACAGCCAAAATACAGGTTGCTGCTATGTATAGCTAAATCTAATAAGTAAGCGTGTAATCTTGCGAAATCCTTACTGAACAAGGGTTTTATCAAAAACAAAAAAGCCCCAGTTTTCACTGAAGCTTATTGTGTTAGTCGTCGTCCCTGTACAATTTTCGGGCTTATTTATAATGGACTTAAAGCGATTGGCAGGCATTGTTGCCTAACAATCAAAGCTTTAGGTTCTTTCTTTTAATACCAATACTTGAATAACAATGGCAAATATGACAATTGAAAAAAATTACGTGGAATTTATTCAATCCATTAAGACACAAATAGTGCTGTATCCTGTTCAGCAGTCTTATGGTCATCGTCAATACGCCGTTGACTACCGTCAATACGCCGTTGACTATCGTCAAAGCGTCATTTAGTATAAAGCATAAGGCAGATGCTTGTCGTCAATGCGCCGTTGACAGCAGTGAATGCGCCGTTGACAGCAGTGAATGCGCTGTTGACTGCAGTCAATGCCCTGTTGACAGCAATGAATGCGCTGTTGACAGCAGTCAATGCGCTGTTGACTACCATACATAGACTGTTGTCTATCGTCAGCGCGTTACAGACTGCTATCAGTCGCCCTTTGTTCGCGTAACAATGGCTATTGTAAGAAGGCGGAATTGGTTTGCGAGAAGAATGTGTTGAATAAACTGTGTCAAATCCTGGAAGGGCATCCCTCCGATTAGCACGAACATGTAACAGGACGGCTGTTTACATAGAAAGTAGTGCTTACAACAAGGATGATAGTAAGTTGGGAAACAGGGCAAGGGGGGGCAAGCGAGGAAAATAGAACTGAATGATGGAGGGAATACCTGCCACACCTGATGGAAGCGATTATTGGCTCATTGAAGGATTAAACCAATACAATAAGGAACGTCAATCAGAACTGCAGGATTCTTTGCTGGAACTGCAAAAGAAAATTGATGCAATAGAGAAGGAATATTTTCTGACTGGTGAAATGAGTAAAGAAACCTATGAAAAGTTCATTGCCCGGTTTGCGAAAGAAAAGGAAGAAATTCTCTCAAGACTCGCCGGTTGCACCAGCAAGCAGTTCGAACCTGGTAGATAAGATGGAGCAAATCGTTCTCTATTCCTCAAAACTCGCCAGCACATGGAGTTCAAGCCCGGTCAAAGTTAAAGAAGGTATACAAAAACTGATATTCCCCGACGGAATAACCTACAACACCAAAACGGAGGAGTTTCGAACCGAAAAAGTAAATACACTGTTCGCGCTAAACGCGGGCCTGAACCGGCTTCCAGAAGATGATATAAATAAACAAGGTGGCATAAAAGCCACCTTGTCAAGTTTTGTCGGGAAGACAGGATTCGATAATACCCTATAATATATTAAATGTTAAATAATTATCAGTTTTTAAATAACAAACTCACCGAATGACTCACTGAAAATTTTTATAAATAACTTATTGTGAAAGTAGCAAAATATTTACAGCATTTAATTAATGTTAACATGATTCATTCACAGCTTTTGTACGGGAGTTTACCTCAAGCTTGAAAAAATGGACGAAATATGATGTTCCACTGCTTTTCCCGTGATTTCGCAACTATTCTGTGTAGTATTGGCCATATTTTGAGTTGCAATGGGAAATAGGCGATTATACTTTTGCACGTTTATTCACGAAGAACAAGCATAGCGGGGATGCGGGCGGGGCAGCGTTAGGTGGGCTGTAAAGTTTTGGTGGACTTATTTAATTTTGACGCCTATTTTATATGCGCTATTTGTGAGATTATTGCATCGATAAGCGCAGATACAACAGACATTATAAATGCAAATGCTATAGGGTTTCTTTCAACCCAATTCTTTTTTGATATTTCTCTTATAGCCCACGTACAACTTGATAAAGCGGTGGATCTATGTTACCGTCCACAGGTATTCCCAAATGAGCTTCCTGCTATTATTTGTTTTCTTTTGTCCACTCAACGTATTTAGTTAGCTTAGTACATAATTTTTTTGCTATGCCACCAAAGCCCTTAAAAATGATCAGTAGTATTTCCGCACTTCGTTCTTTTTTCTGGATAATTTTTCTTCCCTTTCTGATAAATTTTGTGACAGGTTGCTCCGGCCCGGAAAACAAGTCAACATTGGTCACAACCAGTGATAGTCTGACTGAAGCAGCAAAACGGCTTCCGCAAAATACATTAAAGGGGTTGGTGGTAGCAACTGGATTGGAAGTGGAAACAATGGCCACCGAACCCATGTTGAAAAATCCCACTAATATTGATGTGGATGATCGTGGCCGGGTGTGGGTTTGTGAAGCTTATAATTACCGGCCCGCTATTAATGGTAATCCCACCAATGCCTTGGGAGATCGCATTATGATCCTGGAAGATAACAATGGAGACGGGGTGACAGATTCGGCAAAAGTATTTTACCAGGGCCCTGAATTAAATGCTCCGTTGGGTATTTGTGTCCTGGGAAATAGCGTAATTGTTTCTCAAAGTCCTTATGTGTGGGCGTTTTATGACGATAACGGTGATGATAAAGCCGATCGAAAAGAAATTATTTTCCAGGGAATTTCCGGCGAACAGCATGATCACGGTGTGCACGCGTTTACATTTGGCCCGGATGGAAAATTATACTTCAATATGGGCAATGAGGGCAAACAATTAAAAGATAGAAATAATAAGGCAGTTATTGATGCGGATGGTGATGCGATAGACCAGAAAAAATACAGGCAGGGTATGGTGTTCCGTTGCGACCCCGATGGCTCGCATGTAGAATGTTTGGGAAATAATTTTCGCAATCCATATGAAGTGGCCATAGACAGTTACGGAACACTGTGGCAGAGTGATAATGATGATGATGGTAACCGGGGCACCCGGATTAACTACGTAATGCAGTATGGTAATTATGGTTACACTGATGAAATGACCGGCGCAGGCTGGCGGGCCAACCGTACCAATGCGGAAGATTCAATTCCGCTGAAGCATTGGCACCTGAACGATCCGGGTGAAGTGCCGAATTTATTACAGACTTTTGCGGGTTCACCCACAGGGATGCTGGTTTACGAAGGATCATTGCTACCGGCTGTATTTCAAAACCAGCTGATTCATTGCGATGCAGGCCCCAATATAGTTCGCTCCTATACTGTAAAGACCAGCGGTGCGGGCTATACTGCTGAGATAGTAAACATTCTAAAGGGGGAAAGAGATCAATGGTTTCGTCCGGCAGATGTAACAGTGGCGCCGGATGGATCTTTGATTGTTGCAGACTGGTATGATCCCGGCGTAGGCGGACATGCTGCAGGCGATCAAACCCGGGGGAGAATTTACCGGGTGGCTCCTGTGGGTTCAAAATATACAATTCCCAGGCAGGACTATCGTTCAGCAGCAGGTGCTATTACCGCATTACAAAACCCAAATTTATCAGTTCGTTACAGGGCCTGGACCGCGTTGCATAACATGGGTAAGGAGGCTGTTCCGGAATTAGAAAAACTTTGGCGATCTTCAGCCAATCCGCGGATGCGTGCGCGGGCATTTTGGGTGTTGGTAAAAATACCGCAAACAAATACAAAAGAATATATTCAGCAGGCCATTAAAGACACAAACAGCGATCTGAGAATTACCGGGATAAGGGCAGCCAAAGAATTGAATATTGATCTTATCCCTGTTGTTCGTGCGTTGGTGAACGACCCGGATGTACAGGTTCGCCGCGAAGCGGCGTTGGCACTACATCACAATAAATCACCGGAAGCACCTGCATTATGGGCAAGGCTTGCTGCTCAGCACGATGGCAAAGATCGCTGGTACCTCGAAGCATTAGGTATCGGCGCAGAAAAAAAATGGGATTCGTTCTTTGCTGCTTATATGGAAATAATGAGAGATCCTTTACAAACCGCGGCTTCCCGTGATATTGTCTGGCGGGCACGTACTGATAAAGCGTTACCCTATATTGCCAGACTGGCGGCAGATTCCAACCAGGCGTTGAAGAACAGGCTGCGGTATTTTAGGGCATTCGACTTTAATACCGGACCAGCAAAATCAAAATTATTACTGAAGATGATACGGGATAATGCCGCCAATGATATTGCATTAAATAAACTGGTAATACATGCGCTTGATATTAAAGCTGTCAGTCAATCCGAAGTGGCCAGGAAAGCTTTGGCTGAAGTTTTACAATCCGTAAATGGCAGCGATGAATACATTGAATTGGTTAACCGTTACCAGATAAAGTCGCAACGCGAAAACTTATTGCATCTTGCCCTTAACAATCCTTATCAGGCCATTGGCAAAGATGCCGCTGGTTTATTGATAAAACTGGGAGGAAGCGGAAAAGTCTGGGAGATAATAAATGGAATAGATACGGTTCAACAACGTAATTTATTAGCGGCACTGGCGGCAGTAGGCACTAAAGTTTCCATCGATATGTTGCAAACGGTGGCGCTTTCAGAGCAATACCCGATGCCCCTGAGAAAACAGGCGGCCAGTAAAATTGGCAATAGCTGGAGCGGCGAAGAGCGTGTGCTTGATATATTGAAGAACAAAAAAGTGCCTGCGGTTTTGATCCCGGATGTTGTTGCCAGCGTTGGCAGGGCATGGCGGGGATCCATTCGCAGCGAAGCAGCCAGTTATCTGCCAAACAGGGGCACAACCAAAACTGCGAATCCAGCTCCTGCTATGCCGGAGTTACTGGCACTCAAAACTAATGCCGCTGATGGCGAGCGGATATTTATCGCCAGCTGTGGCACCTGTCACCAGGTGAATAATATGGGCAATGATTTTGGCCCCAAACTCACTGAGATTGGTAGTAAGCTGCCCAAAGAAGCCTTGCTGGATGCCATTGTTCATCCTTCAGCGGGTATTGGTTTTGGCTATGAGGGTTGGGCGGTTAGTATGAAAGACGGATCCAAAGTGTCCGGTATCATTGCCAGTAAAACGGAGACAGATATTGATATTAAATTCCCGGGAGGTAGCCATAAAGAAATAAAGACAGCTGATGTGCAAACGCTTACACAAATGAAAGAATCTATGATGCCGAAAGGATTATATGAAAATATGAGCAGGCAGGATTTGGCCAGCCTGCTTGAATACCTTTCACAATTGAAAAAGAAATAAAAAACTTTGACAGGTGGTTGGCAGTTCCGGTCTACTGAAGCAGGTAACGAATTCAACACAGGTAAAGAATTTGCGGGAATTAGTGAAAACTTTCTGAGACATTTTTTTGGAGTAAAAAAATAACCGATAAATAATGGTAAAAAGAAAAATTATGATCCGTATTTATCATCTTTTATGAATAATTTATTTTTATAACACAGAACGTTCCCTGCATTGCTAGTGTGGCGCGACAGCTGAATTTTTAGCATTTCTTCATTATCCCCTGCGGTTAGCGGAATATATCAGGGAACAAGAGTAAAATAATTTTTTTTTGATATATTAAAAAAGAATTGAGTTTTTATTTGATAACCATTAATGATGTCATATCATATCAAAAATAATGTTCGAATCCTCTGGAGAATCGAACCTCTACGAATTTTATTTACTAATTAGTTGATTTTTATATTTCAAAATGGTGAATACAATTGATTCACTACAAGACTCACTGAATGACTCACTGGAAGTGCTGCAAATTTTGCAATGGATTTTCAAAAAGTCATTGTAATTCATTTGTTGTGAGGAAGTTGCGTTGTTGGGGAGAAAAGTTGAATTAAGAAAAATATAAAATAAAAAAGGCTGTAAATCAATGATTTACAGCCTTAGTCGGGAAGACAGGATTCGAACCTGCGACCCCCTGGTCCCAAACCAGGTGCGCTACCGGCCTGCGCTACTTCCCGAACGAAATTCATTTACCGGTACTACCGCTTTTCAGGGCGGTTTTGCGGTGAGGGCGGGATTCGAACCCGCGGTACAGAGTTACCCGTACGGCAGTTTAGCAAACTACTGATTTCAGCCACTCATCCACCTCACCTTTAACTGAAATAAGCAACGCAAATCATTGTTTGCGGGCGGCAAAAATAGGAATTAACCGGTCAACTCCAAAAAGAAATCCCGGCTTTTGCCGGGATTTGCGATAAATATATTTAATGGCTGCTTTTTCATCCAATTACATGGCTGCTAATTGCACTTTCTGCTGCAGCTCCATCACATTTTCCCTGAATACATTGTCGGTATCCATCAAATCCTTCACCGTTTGGCAGGAATGGATAACAGTGGTATGGTCGCGGCCCCCAAAATGCTCCCCAATTGTCTTCAGCGAATTCTTGGTGAACGCCTTGG
>JANPGT010000354.1:0-8012 GCA_031424135.1 Chitinophagaceae bacterium | reverse complement strand
GAAACAGAATGGCGGTCTCTTCGTCATCCAGTTGTGGTTTGCCCGCCGGGGGCATGTGCTTTTTTTCTGTCTCCGGCAAATGAATACGCTGCATCAGCAAACTCAAATCCGGTTGTCCGCTGGTCCATAAGGCGCCATGTTTGCCACCCTTCAGCAGCAGGGCAGCGGTTTCCATTATCAGCTCGCCCTTGGCTTTTTTAGCGCTATGACAGTTCATACATTTGGTTTCCAGTATCGGCATTACCATGTCTGTAAATACAACGGCATCTTCCATACTCACCGTGGGTTTTATCTTCTCTGGTGTAACGGGCGCCAGCAGGTAGTTTTCTCCGTGGGTAATATTAGATCCCTGATGGCCGGTAATCACTATCAGTACAAAGCTTATCAATGCAGCCAGTTGCGGCAGGTATTTTTGGCGGTGAATGGTATTGCGGTATGCATACCAGCCGAACGAGAAAAAAGCAACTCCCACACCGCTCCATTTATGCCACCATAGTGCTTCGGGGTTATAGCCCGGCTCTTTTGACAAAAGGAAACCCATCAATGCAGTAATCACGGAGGTAAATGCCGATGCAAGCAGCAGCCATTTACCTATTTCATCTTCCGGACCATCCACTGCTGCTTTGGCTTTTGCCTGCACCAGCACACTCCAGAAAATATAAAGTACCAGCAGTACAATGGGAAAATGCAGTAACAATGGATGCATGCGTCCCACTACCTGCAACCATGCAGGCACCTGCAGTTTTTCTCCGGCCACTACAAAAAGCAGCAGCAGGCAGTTCAGGCTTAATACAATATTGAAGAGGATGTTTTTCCAGCGTTGCATGCAGTTAGCAGGGTTTTATTTTTTCATCAGCACAGGATAAACCACGGTAGTCTTCAGCGGCTACCGTGGTTTTCTTTCCGTCCTTTAATATCGTTAGAAAAATTAATAATGATGGCGCTTAAGATACCGGTTGAAGTTTATATGGATACACATGCCCGGAATTCCACTGTGCGATATACAGATTCTCTTCATCGTCTACGCACACATCGTGCGGGTATTGAAATATTTTTTGCGTCTGGTACATTTCTTCCGGCACGCCCTTATTGTATACCGGCACTGTACCTGCCAGGTTAGACACTACTTTATTGTGCTTGTCCAGGATGGTTACAAAACCGGACTGCTTCCATTCTGCATTTTTACTTTGCAATACTGCAGCGTACAGGTAATCTCCTTTTATTACCGGGCGGCAAACCCAGGCGCCGGGCAGCGGAATCGTCTCCATGTATTTTCCTTCCATGGTATAGCGCTTAAAGGCATTTTGCTGGCGCGAGGTAATGATCAGCGTTGGATGCTTTTTGTTGCGGTGGTCAACACATACCCCATGGGCATTCAGCAGGTGTTCGTCTTTATCGCCACGGCCGCCGAAATGCCTGATGTATTCCCCTTTATAATTGTATTGTATAATAAAATCTTTGCCATAGCCATCTGCCACGTAAATATCGCCGTTGGCCGCAATGGCGGTTTCTGTAGGAATATATTCTTCGGCCTTGGTATACATGCCGGTTTCTTTGGGATAATCCAGCACCATCAGCTCTTTACCATCAATGGTTGTTTTAATTACCTGGTGACGGTTGTTATCGCAGATAAACAACACTTCAGTACCATTTTCATTAAAGAGCGTTAATCCATGCGCACCCGGATAAGTAGTTCCCCAGGTACTGATGAGTTTACCCTTCTTATCATAAATGATTACGTTATTTTTTGTTTCGTTGGTAAGCAAGAGAATACGTCCCTTGCTGTCCTGCACCATTTCATGGCAGTCTTTCACCGGCGTAACACCGGCATCCAGCTGCCCCCATTTGGTATCTATTCGGTAGCGTTTGTTGTTATGCCCCAGCACAATGTCCTCTTTTCGTCCAAATGAAAATGCAGGCGCCAACCAAAGGCCCGCTGCGGCTGCGGACGACTGTTGTATAAATTTCTTTCGGTTCATAATATGTCTGATGTCTGATTTGTAGATGTCTGATATCTTCTGTGCTGCATTACCTTTATTTCTGCTGGCGCCGTTGTTGGTGTTTTCGCCAACCACCCGATTGCGCTCATATCAAAAGGTCGGAACGAGCCCGGCCCCTACGGGCATTTCATTTTCACATTACCACATTTTCATACTTCCACATTATATATTACGCCATTAACCCCTTTATCACCTTTCCCTCTACATCCGTCAAACGGTAACGCCTGCCGAGGTGTTTAAAAGTAAGCTCTTCGTGGTTGACGCCCATCAGGTGCAAAACAGTGGCATGTAAATCGTGTACATGCACAGGGTCTTTCACAATGTTGTAGCCAAACTCATCGGTTTCGCCGTATACGCCGGGTTTTACACCACCGCCTGCCATCCAGATGGTGAAACAACGGGGATGGTGATCTCTTCCATAATTATCTTTGGTAAGATTGCCCTGGCAATAATTGGTACGGCCAAATTCGCCGCCCCAGATTACCAGCGTTTCATCCAGCAAACCTCTCTGTTTAAGATCGGTAATCAGTGCTGCAGATGCCTGGTCGGCGTCTTTGCATTGTCCTACTATCTGGCCAGGTAAATTATCGTGTGCATCCCAACCCTGGTGATAAAGCTGTACAAAGCGCACCCCATTTTCTGATAGCTTTCTTGCCAGCAAACAGTTGGCCGCAAAAGTGCCGGGCACCATACATTCAGGACCGTATAATTTAATGATCGACTCTGGTTCCTTAGATAAGTCCGTTACTTCCGGAACAGCCGTCTGCATGCGGTAGGCCAATTCATATTGCTGTACTTTGGCATTTATCTCGGGGTCGCCAAAAGATTCATAAGATTGTTGATTTAATGAAGCAATCTTGTCCAGCATCTTGCGCCTGTCTGATTTGGTAACGCTTTCCGGATCATTTAAATACAGCACCGGGTTTTCTCCGCTGCTGAACTGTACGCCCTGGTGTACAGAGTCAAGAAAGCCATTGCTCCACAATTTAGAGTACACGCCCTGCCCGTTGCCTTTTCCTTTTGACAGCAACACGCAAAATGCCGGCAGGTTTTTATTCTCGCTGCCCAAACCATAACTCATCCACGAACCCATGCTGGGGCGGTTACCCACCTGTGCGCCTGTCTGGAAAAATGTAAGTGCAGGATCGTGGTTGATGGCTTCTGTATACATGCTGTTGATAAAGCAAATATCATTGGCAGCTTTGGCGGTGTAGGGCAATAAGTCACTTATCCATGCACGGTGTTCTCCGTATTGATTGAACTTGAATTTGGTAGCTGCCAATGGAAATTTTTTCTGGTCGGCCGTCATGCCTGTCAGCCGTTGACCCATACGAATGGAAGCCGGCAGATCCTGCCCAAACATATCCTGCAGTTTGGGTTTGTAATCAAACAAATCCAGTTGCGAAGGAGCCCCATTTTGAAAAAGATAAATAATACGTTTGGCCTTCGGTGCAAAATGTGGGAGACCGGCCATCAGCATCTTCTCTTCGCTGCTGCCGCTGAACAGGTCGGGGATCATTAATGAACCCAGTGCTGCACTGCCAATGCCCAGGCTCAGGCGCGACAGGAAACGCCGCCTGTTCATATTGAGCCCGTTCTCCAGTATTTCTTTTTCCATAATCAGCTTTTAGTAATACTTTCTTCCAGGTTATAAATAGCTTGGATTGTTTTCATCAATGCCGCCATATTATTAAGATCCGGGTTCACCGGCATTTTGTATTCGCCAGTTTTAATGGTGGCAGCGGCATCCAGTTTTTTCTGCGAAAACTGTTCAAACTGATCTTTGTAGTATTCCTGCAGAATGCCCAGTTCTTTTGACGTGGCATTGCGGCATACAATGCTGCGGAATGCTTTACCTATCTTTTGATCAGTGCCGGCATTTTTTTCTGCTGTTAAGTTTTGTGCCAGCACCCTGGATGCTTCCAGTACGGTAGGATCGTTCAGCATCATGAGCGCCTGCAGGGGAGTATTTGTTTTCAGTCTTTTTACCTCGCACTGATCGCGGTTGCTGGCATCAAACAAACCCATGGAAGGTGGCGGCACTGTTAGTTTAATAAAAGTGTACAGTCCACGGCGATAGAGCGAGTCACCATGATCCTGTTTGTAGGTAGCCAGTACGCCCCGGCCCGATGTGGCGGACTCCCACAAACCTTTGGGCTGGTAGGGTTTCACGCTGGGACCGCCTATTTTTTTCACCAGGAGGCCGCTGCTGGCCAATACCATATCGCGCACAAATTCTGCCGCCAGGCGCTGACGCGGTCCGCGTGCCAGGTAAATATTTTCAGGATCTTTTTTCAATTTCTCTTCAGACAACTTTGTGGATTGCCGGTAAGTAGCAGACATTGCCAGCTGTTTCATCAGGCGTTTAATATTCCAGCCATTTTCCATAAAGTCAACTGCCAGCCAGTCAAGCAGTGCCGGGTGCGAGGGCAGCTCTCCCTGCATACCAAAATCGCCGGTGGTTTTAATGATGCCTCTTCCAAAAAGTTCCTGCCATACCTGGTTAACAAATACCCTGGCAGTAAGCGGGTTGTTGCGGTCGATGGTCCATTGGGCAAGGCCAATACGGTTGCGGTTAAATTTGGCAGTATCAAATTTCATTACGGCTGCGATGGCTTCGGCTTTTACTTCTTCTGTAGGCGCGGTATAAGACCCACGGTTAAGCACATAGGTTTTCCTGAGCGTATCACGTTCGCCCATTACAGAAACCGTAAGTGCCCCGGTATCTGTTTTATTGATGTACGACATGGCATTCTTAATGTCATTGTCATCCAGTTTCAGGAAAGGTGTTTTGGCCGGTTTGGAAGTACTTACATCACCTTCAAATCCGGGCTCTTTGGTATTGTTGAAAAAAGCCATCAGGCGGTAATAGTCTTTCTGCGAGAAGGGATCGTATTTATGATCATGGCACTGCGCACATTCAATGGTAACACCCAGTATGCCCTTGCCAAATGTTTTGGTTTTGTCTATCAGGTATTCTACCCTGTATTCTTCGGGCACCACTCCGCCTTCTTCTGTGTATTTGTGATTTCGGAAGAATGCGGTGGCCAGCATTTGTTCTTTGGTAGCATCGGGCAGCATGTCTCCTGCTATCTGCCAGGTCAGGAATTTATCGTAAGGCAGGTTGGTATTAAATGCATGTATCAGCCAATCGCGCCAGGGCCATTGCGTACGGATATTGTCATCCTGGTAGCCATAGCTGTCTGCATAACGCGCTACATCCATCCAGTGAACCGCCATTTTTTCTCCATATTGCGGAGTCTGCAGCAATTCATCTACTATTTTTTCATAGGCATTATCACTTTTGTCGGCCAAAAACTTGTCCATCATTTCAATGGAAGGCGGCAGGCCCGTAATATCAAATGCTGCTCTTTTCAGTAAACGTTCTTTATCTGCTGCTTCATTGGGCGCAAGGTTGATCTGCTCCAGCTTGCTCAGTACAAAATAATCGATTTCGTTTTTGGGCCAGCTTTTATCAGCTACGCCGGGCAGCGCAGATTTTTTAGGTGCGGAAAAAGCCCAGTGTGTTTCATAACGGGCACCCTGCTTAATCCACTTTTCAAAAAGGCTTACTTCATATTTGCTCAGTACACCCAGGTGCGCTTCTACCGGTGGCATCATAAAAGAAGTATCCGCTGAAGCAATTCTTTTGTACAGTTCAGACAGCTCCGGCTTGCCGGGTACAATGGCAAAAGCCCCTTTGGTTTCTTTGAGCGGAGCAAATGCGCTGTCGGCGATATCAAGGCGCAGACCGGCTTCGCGCTTGTTGGCATCCGGACCATGACATTTAAAACATTTATCTGAGAGAACAGGCCGTATCTGGAAGTTATAGCTGACTACATCCGGCAAGGAATGCCCTTCACTTTGATCCTTGTTGTTAAAACAGGAAACAAAGGCGGCAATCGTTACAAACAAGACAATGGCAATGCTGGCAATCCTGTATTTCATATCGGTTCTAAGATACTAAAGTTAATAAAAAACACCCTTATTATTCATTTGATTTTCAGCTATCTGTGCTTTAAAAAGTAAAAGGGCGGCTGTATCAGCCGCCCTTAAGGTCTAAATATTTATTTTTCAGCTTATTGTTTAATCAGCTTTATTGTCTTGTTAAATGAGCCTTGCTGTATATTTAATAAGTATACCCCGGGCTTAAACGCGGCAGCATCTATTGGTACGATTCCTTTTGCCTGGCCGCTGGTTTTTTCCAGCAATTTTCTACCATCAATACTGAACAGCTGCAGGTGTACGGGTTGTTGATCAGCCAGTGCCAGGTACACCCTGAATATACCATTGGCGGATGGATTAGGGAAAACATCGGCCATCATTGGTTTTGTGGTAGCGGGTGCGGGCGCTGTTTCCATTATTCTTTCGGCGCCGCTGCCGCAAAGCGCCTTATTGCTGTTTTCAATATCCAGTCTTGTAAAACCGAAATTGTCATCCCAGCTAAGTATCACAATACTGGGTACTTGGTAATTTCCATAGCTGCTGACAGGAGAAGTAAAAATAGTTTCGCCGGGAAGGGCTGTAATGGCCGACTGCTGATTGGAACCCAGCAGCATCCAGTGCGCTTCTACTTCAAAAGCATTGGGATTGATAATTTTCCACTGACGGGTAACAGCCGGATTATCTGAACAAATGGCTTTTAGTGCAAGGTTTTTGATATACAGATTGGGAAACTTTACATCCCCTACCGCGGCATCTGCTTTTATTAATCCATAGCCTGTACTAAAATCAAATCCCTTGTCAAAACCGGGCGTGTACGCATTGTCCATGTCTACCGTATTGGAAGACAACACCGCTTTGATCTGCGCGGGCGTAAGGTTGTTTAATTTCTCGGCGTCAATCATTAAGGCAGCCACAGCGGCAGCATGCGGTGCTGCTGCAGAAGTGCCAAAAAAGTTAGGTGCCGTATCTGCATCCTGCAGAATATCTCCATTGCCAAAAGGAGCAAAAAAGGAGGTGTTGGCCCCATCAGGCGCAGTAATTTCCGGCTTGTTTCTTACTACTGCCGGTACCCTGTGGCCCGCATAATCAAAATAATTGGCTACGCCACCCAGCGAAGAAAACCATTCCGCCCTGGGCGTATCAAGTCCATATGCCGGTGTATTACCGTAAAATGCGGCGGCAGTGGCAATAGCGCCTGCAGCTTTTGCATGACCCACCAATGTAGGTGCAAGTATACCAGGTATTGCAGGATTGGTAAGGTAGAACTGGCCATCGCCATAGAGATTGTATTTCACGCGTGTCACATCCGGACCGGCATACTTCAGCATTACCACAAAGAAGGTATAATTAGCGGTGGTATTATCGAAACCAAAAACTTCCACCGGGTCTCCGCTGCTGATATTATCACTGGCGCCTGCGGCCACAATATTTCCATATATATCCAGCAGGTAAATATCAAAATCAGAACTGGCACCCGTTCCACCTGCAGAAAAAGAAGGTTGATCCCACTGAAAAGAGGCGATAAAAGATCCTCCGGAAGGAATATAAACAGGTTGATAATAGCGTGGGGCTGCGGTAGGATCGCTGAAATTATGTGCGGTTCCGTTGCCCGGCCCCAGCAGTTGCACCGCCGTAGACCTGTAGTCGCTTTCATAAGAGGCATTGAACTGGTTGCCGGCAGACGAAAAATAGGTGACGCCGTTTTTCTTTACTGCATCCACCGATTGCGCAATAATACCATCCTGGAAAAAAGGCTCGTCAAAATAATAAACATCGTCTACTATTACTTTACTTCCTTTTTGCGCCAGGTCCTGTATGCCCTGTGCAAAATTGGCCGTACCCAGGAATGCCGTATGAAAAGCAAGCGCTGCGCCCGGCGCTGCATCATGTACTATTTCTGCCATTGCCCGGCCTTCATCCCAACCAGATCCATCGTCCAGGTCTTCCAGCACTTCTACCGGCTTTTTAAAATTAAAGGGATTGCCGGGTCCGGGCAGTTCGCCCGCCAGCACGCCGGCGTCTGCTGTTCCCAGGTTATTATAGCTATCGGACAGAATACCCACCTTA
>JANPGT010000353.1:0-2805 GCA_031424135.1 Chitinophagaceae bacterium | reverse complement strand
TGCCAAGGTTGATTCCTTTCTATGTGTTAAGGCAAATTCCTTTAGTTTGCCATACAACATGGGGTCAGCCTTAAATTGATTAACTGTCAGAGAGGAACCATCATAAGCAGGGTTTTTATTTAAACCAATTTCTGCATTCGTAATCGCACGGGCAATTTTCCTTATATCTTTTTTTTCACCCAATGGTAACCCGTTGTTCCATTTGCCGGGAGCCTTTAAAAATGAAGACTGTTGCAGATCTCCTCCCCCACCGGGGGAGGTCGGGTGGGGGCTGCTACAAAGTTTTATCACCTCCTCAATCATCCCCTCCAGCCCCATCTTTCTGCCATCATCGGGACTGTAAATTTTGGTGATGCCGTAGCGGTGCAGTTCAGCGATCTCCTGTGGCAATATAGTGCCGCCGCCGCCGCCGAATATTTTGATATGTCCGCAACCGCAGTCATCCAGCAAATCCTTCATGTATTTAAAAAATTCTACATGCCCGCCCTGGTAGCTGGTAATGGCAATGCCCTGTACATCTTCTTCAATGGCACATTCTACAATTTCGTGCACGCTGCGGTTATGGCCCAGGTGAATGATCTCTGCGCCCTTGCTTTGCAAAATGCGGCGCATAATATTGATAGCGGCGTCATGCCCGTCGAAAAGGCTGGCTGCAGTAACAATTCTTATTTTGTGCGGTATAGTGTCACTCATATAAAAAGTATCGTAAAGAACAAAAATACAATAATTCAACGCTAAGTTAACAGTTGTTAGTTTTAAGCGGTGGGTTAAAATGTTTTCAGCCACCACCATACTAAAGGCTTTGTTGCCCAGCCTTTGCAAAGACTGCCGGCAGGCATTGATAAACTTGCCGCAGCAGTCCATTTGTTCTACATTTAATCATTCTACACACTAACTGCCATGGATACTATTTTATTTGACCGATTGCACAGGGAAGGTCTTATCAGCGACCAGTCACTGGAGAAGGTGGAGATCGCCAACAGGAATACACTTTTTTCGCTGCACTGGGAGCTGAGAACCATCCTCTACCTGGGTGTGTTGCTGCTGAGCGGCGGGCTGGGGGTACTGATCTATAAAAATATTGACACCATCGGGCATACGGCCATCTTGATTTTTATTGCGCTGGTAAGTGCTGGGGGATTTATTTACTGCTTTAATAAAAAACTGCCTTTTTCTACCGGCAAAGTAGCGGCGCCCAATGCATTTTTTGATTACGTGTTACTGCTGGCCTGCCTGGCATTTATCAGTTTTATTGGTTACCTGCAGTTTCAGTACCAGGCTTTTGGCAACCGCTTTGGCCTGGCCACTTTTATACCAATGCTGGTACTGTTCTTTTCGGCTTACTATTTTGATCACCTGGGCATTCTTAGCCTGGCCATTACAACGCTTTGTGCCTGGGCGGGTATAGCGGTTACACCTGCCCGTATACTGGAAGACAATGATTTTAACAGCAGCAGCATTATTATTACGGGCCTGGTAACTGGTGCGGGGCTGATTGGTATGGCGGTATTAACGCGGCTGCGTGGACTAAAACCGCATTTTTCATTTACCTACAACAATTTCGGTTTACACCTGGCCTTCATCAGTATACTGGCTGGCATGTTCCAGTTTGACGATGTCTACCTGCTTTGGTTTTTGATAGAACTGGCCGCTGCCTTTTACTTTTATACAGAAGCCGTGCGCACCAAATCGTTTTACCTGCTGCTGATGCTCACGCTGTATACTTATATAGGTCTCAGCTATGTGATTATCCGCCTGCTGTTTTATACCCTGCATTCAGACATGGGCGGTGTATACCTGTCTTTCCTTTATTTTATCTGTACGGGTATTGCACTTATCTTATTTCTTATCCGGATGAATAAAAAAATTAAAGCGATATGATTGCTTATAACAATGCATGGCTGAACAACCTGCTGGTGCGTGCGCAGGCAGAGAAAGCCAATGAACATGGCTGCATCAGCAACCCCGAAATGGAGCAGGTGAATACCGCTTATCCTGTGGGGTTTTATTCGCCTAATGTGTTTGTACGCATCGGGCTGTTCATATTAACCATAGTGATACTTGTTTTTGGTATGGGGCTTATTTCGCTGCTGTTTATTTCAGCGGGCAGCGATAAGGTCTTCGGTGGGATGTTTGTATTTTTTGGCATTTGTATTTATGGCGGACTGGAATTAATGGTGAGCAGGAGACATTACCGTTCAGGTGTAGACGATGCTTTGCTATGGGCATCTGCTGCCTGCCTCATAGGTGGCATCAATGGTCTTACGGTGGTTGCTGCTGAGGCAAATGCAGTACTTGTCTTTTTTATTGCCTTGTTTCTGTTCCTGCGCTTTACCAATGCCGTTATGGCTGCCATTGCCTTTCTTGCTGTGCTGGCCATACTGTTTCTTGCAATGCTGCGTTTTGGAGAGATTGGAAAAGCCATCACGCCATTTGTAATCATGCTGGCGTCTGCCTTGTTGTATTTTTTTAGCAAAAAACTGCTGCAGGCAGGGCAATGGAAACAGTATAGTAACGGGTTGACGCTCGCTACTATTACTTGCCTGGTTTGCATGTACGCTGCAGGCAACTATTTTGTGGTGCGTGAAGCCAGTATTGAGATGTTTAACCTTGGCCTGAAGGAAGGCCAGGATATTCCCGTTGGATGGTTGTTCTGGATGTTCACCATAGTCATTCCGCTGGTCTATATGGCAAGGGGTATTCAAAAGAAAGATGCCGTTTTGCTGCGGGTGGGGCTGCTGCTGGTAGCGGCCATTGTTTTTACCGTGCGCTATTATTACCATTTGATTCCCGCAGAACTGGCAA
>JANPGT010000352.1:0-2347 GCA_031424135.1 Chitinophagaceae bacterium | reverse complement strand
TTCATAATGTTGACTGTTTTGGGTGATTAGATGTTAAAAGCCTGCGTTAATACCAAAAAGAAGCTGGCGGGTAACCGGTATACCACTGTTTTCAGGATCCAGTCCGCTGTATTTGGTAATGGTAAACAGGTTAACTGCGCTTACATATAAACGTATGTTCTGCGCCACTTTGGTTTTTGACAGCAGCCCTGAAGGAAGCTTGTAGCCAATCTGCAGGTTTTTCAGCCGCAGGTAAGCCGCATTTTCTACATAGCGGCTGGAAAAGCGGTTGAAGGCAGCTGGGTCTCCGTAGATGGCCCTTGGCATGGTGGCAGAATGATTGGCAGCTGTCCAGCGGTTAAGTGTGGTAGCCCACTGATTGGCCGGCCCACTCATTCCTTCCAGTCCCGATCTTTCGTAATTGTATTTCTGTACATCACCCACGCCCTGGAAAAACAGGTTCAGATCAAAGCCTTTCCATTCAGCAGCGGCAGAGAAGCCATAGTAAAAGCCGGGAATGGTTTTACCCAGGTAGGTGCGGTCATTGGAATTTACCAGGCTGTCGGGTGTTTTGCTGTAGCGGTCTTTTGAACCTGCGGCCGGATTGCCATATACATCCTGGAAATACATATCCCCCGGTTTATAGCCATAGCCCCCGATATTGCCATCGCCTTTTGGATGCGCTGTCTTCCATGCATCAATTTCTGCCTGCGTCTGGAACACACCTCCCACTTTATAGCCCCACAAATAAAACATGGAATAGCCCTCTTCTATTCTGCCGGATTCCCCCCCAATGGGCGAACCATTGTTCAGCGCCAGTACTTTGTTGCTTACCGTGGTAATATTGCCTGAAAAACTAAGATTAACGCCGCTGATTTTCGTGTTATAGCCCAATTGCAGCTCAATGCCCTTATTGCTTACTTTGGCAACATTTAAATCTGCGGGTGATTCAATACCGGTATTGGGCGGAAGTGATACCGACTGAATAATATCGAAGGTGGTTTTATTATAGTATTCTGCCGTAAAGGATAATTTATTGTTCAGCAACAGTGCATCAATGCCCACACTGGTGGTTCTTACTTTTTCCCAGGTAAGCGTGGTATTGGCAAAATTGGGTAAGCGGGCCGCCTGGTATTGCGTTCCAAACCCGTTCCCATTGCCCGATCCGAAAGCATAGTCGGGTGTTAAACCCACATTGGAAAGAAACTGGTAGGCGCCTGCGCTCTGAAAATTCCCCAGCCTGCCCCAGCCACCTCTTATCTTCAAATCATTGATGAAAGTAGTTGCCGGGAAAAATTTCTCACCGCTGATACGCCATGCCGCCGCAAAAGACGGGAAGGTTTCCCATTTGTTGCCGGGTGCCAGCCTGGAAGAACCATCGCGCCGGGCGGTAGCATCAAAATAATATTTGTCACGGAATTTGTAGCTGATGCGGCCGGTATAGCCAATCAGTGCGTCTTCCTGCAGAATACTTGCAAAGCCCGATGTATAGGGAGGTTGGTTGCTGATGCTGCGGTACTGCAGATCGCTGTAGTTAACATTGCCGCTCAAATCGTTTGCGCTCCAGCGTGAAAACTGGCTGGAGGCATTTAATAAAACATCTATACTGTGATCTCCTTTGAAAACATGGGTATAGTTCAGCGAAAGTTCCTTGTTTAAATTATAAGTCTTCCCTTCGCGTTCGCCATACCTTCCTTTTGAATTTCCGTCTGTACTTGAATAAGGATTACCTGGTGTTTGTGAAAAACGCCATGCATCAAAATCTGACCAGCTCTTGCGCAGGTTGGTGTAATACTGTCCACCCAAAGATCCCTTCAATTTTAAGCCGGTAACAGGCTCAATCTGCACATAGGCATTTCCAAGGGCGTTCATCAGTTGGTAGCGGTTATCTGTAAGTGCCTGCTGTGCAAACACATTAAAACGGGTTTGCGGGCCCCACAGCAATTTTGGATCTCCTGCAACAAAAACATAGGGCGCTCCTGCATCCAGTTTTGTGGGATCATAAGCAGGGTTGGCTTCAAAGGTTCCGGAAGCAGTAGCAGCAAAACCTGTCTTGTCTGTTTTGTCGTAAAATGGCTGAAAGGGAATAGTGGCCATCATGGTATTAAGATCGGCACCCGAGTTCTCCAGCGCATTCTGCTGTATCAGGCGAACATTCAGTCCGGCTGAAATATATTTTGAAATTTTTGTGTCAAGATTTACGGCTACTGAATAGCGTTCAAGGTTGTTTGCTTTTAAAGGGCTGGCAGTTTTTGTGTAACCGGCAGAGAAATAATAGGTGGTATTATCATTGCCACCGGATACCTTGGCGTTATAGTCCTGCAGCGGGGCGTTGCTGTTCCGCAACTCCTTTTCCCAATTATAGGTG
>JANPGT010000351.1:0-3629 GCA_031424135.1 Chitinophagaceae bacterium | reverse complement strand
TTGCGCCTTAGCGCCCCGCAGGCGGTTGTTGGTGAAAACACCAACAACGGCGGCAAAACTTCAAACCACCCTGCCTTACCCCCCAGCCCCGCTATTAGCAATACCATGTTGCAGGCAGTGCCATGAACTTATTAAAGCGGTATTGGCTGCAATACCGTTTTTTCCCATTCCGCCAATTTCGCTTTCATCTTTCCGAACCGCTCTTTCTCCTTCTCCTTAAGGTTATTTTTCTCTTCCTTGTCAACACTCAAATCAAAAAGGTATTCTCCTTTTTCATCTTCCAGGTATTTCCAGTTACCATCCCTTATTGCCTTTTGTTTACTCCGTTGAAATGTTCTCCAATAAAGTGTCCTGGGTATATCTTTATACTTCCCTGTCAAAACCGGCATTAAATCAATGCCATCCAGCGGGAAGTTTTTGTCAGCCTTTGCCCCTCCTGCAGTAAGAATGGTAGCAGTCCAATCCATTGTTGTAGCTACCTGTTGGGTGGTAATGCCGGCGGCTATTTTGCCAGGCCATTTTACAAAAGCCGGCACTCTTATCCCGCCTTCCCAAACGGCCATTTTTGATCTGGATAAACCTCCATTATCGGAATATCTTTCACCACCATTATCATTTGTAAAAATTACTATTGTATTGTTATTTAATGATGATTCGTCCATGGCTTCCATTATTTTGCCCACCCCATCATCAAGACCTTTCATCATGGCAGCGTAAACGGCCGGGGAGCCACCTGCAGTAAAATCCACTGAATCAGGATAAGCCAAATCAGCAGGGCCCTGCCAGGGCCAGTGTGGGGCATTGAAGGTTATCATCAAAAAAAACGGCTTATTGTGTTGTTGATGTAAAAATGAAACAGATTTTTGCGAAAATAAATCAGTCAGGTAGCCATCTCTGTTAACCAATGAATCATTTTCATACAGGTCGTATGCCCTTGTTCCATTCTCGCCTTTATGTGAAATATAATCAGCCCCACCGCTATGAATGCCAAAAAAATAATCAAACCCATTTTTTGTTGGGCTATGCTGGGGCATAAATCCCAAATGCCATTTTCCAATCAGAACGGTTTCATACCCACTTGCTTTCATCAGGGTGCCCAAAGAAGGAATGTCCTTTGTCAACCCGTATGCACTATCTTTTTTTGGACTGCGCAACGGCTCCAGTAACCCAAGGGGTAGCCTGGCAGGATAGCGACCGGTCAGCAGGGCTGTACGGGTTGGGGTGCAAACAGGTGCGGCGGCATAAGCATTTACAAACTTAACACCCTGTGCAGCCAGTTTGTCCAGGTTGGGCGTCATAAATTTTTTGTTCCCATAACAACTCAAGTCACCATAGCCCATATCATCCGTCATGATATAGATAATATTGGGCCTTTGGGCCAGTAACGGCTCAACTAAAAGAACCAGGGAAAGTACAATCGCGTACCTTACTATTACTTTTACAATATGGTGTAGCATGGCCAGGTTGGTTTAATTAATTCATTGTTTGTCTAACTGGTTGCAAATAAGCATTGCTGGAAACGGGCAGGTTTTTACGCGGATTGGTAAGCATTCCGGGCGCCCATACTCGATGCTAATTGACAGTATCCTGTTGCTGTTAAATACAAAAGTTAATAGCAATCCGTCTGACCGAACTAAACCAGGGCTTTGCCAACAGCTTATGGCACAGTGTCGGGCCCAAACAACCTACGCCGCCTGTTAAAGGTAGAACTTCCTGTTGTTATATTTCCCGTTCTTCGATTTGTCTAATGAGTTACACAAGAATTTTCCACCTCTATTTATTATTCAATTTGGAATACTCAAACACCCAATTAAAAGCCGTTTTTAACCCCTTTTTTTACTACAAATCTCCTGAAGTTGATAGTGTTAGATGTATCTTTTAATTTAGCGGCCGCTTCTTGTTTCAATTCTTCGGCGGTATATTGGGTGGTATAACAATTCAGCGCTTCAATTGCTTTCTTCTCATCTTCCATGGTGTATTTAACTTTTACATTTACATACTGTTCATCCATATAGCTGCCGGGGTCTACTGATACCATGCCTTTTTTCCAGGCAAAATAATATAAGGGGTATTTCTCCACCCAGCCTTCTGCAAGGAGCAATTCAGTAACAGCGCCGCCCACTACTATATGTTCGGAATGGTGCGTATCGCCATCGGGGCCGGCTGTAATTATTATATCGGGGTTAATTGAAGGAATTCTTACCCTTAATGAATCCATGAAGCGCTGGTGTTCTTTAAAGTATTTCCCGGTTCCTATTTTTGTATCCAGTCTTTCTATTCCCAGGAATATTGGAGCTGTAGCGCCCAGGGTTTTACATCCGCAGATGGACTCCTTTCTTCTAAGGGCACCCAGCGAATCACCTGCCGGAATTTTTGTGACCCTTACCCCATCCTTACCATCCGTGGCAATGATTACAACAACCTTGTTTCCCAATCTTGTGTATTTATGCAGCACTTCGCTGATGGCGGTTTCATCATCGGGATGTGCCCCCACAAAAAGAATGGTCCTTTTATGCAAGGTTCCTTGTGCAACACAAAATGAGGATGCATGAAGCAGCAGCAGTAAAAATAATTTATTGGCCATAGTGTTTGTTAAACAGGTTAGATCCAAGCTGTTCTGTCAAATAGTTACACACAAAGACCTGGTACGCTGCAGCTGGCATACCTGCTGCGCTATCCGTCCCATTTGCAGTAATACTTTTATCAGCGGTTCATTGTTTTTTGTTTGCGGATTCATAGTACAGCGTTACTGCACCACCAGTAAAGGTTTTAGTCTTTATGAGTTTAAAAACAGTCCTCCCGTTTACATTTTCAAATAATGGCGAACCACCTCCAGCAACTACAGGGTGAACACAAAATTGGTATTCATCAATCAAATCAAGTTCCATCAGCTGTAAAATTAAACTCCGGCTGCCCACTAAGATGTCTTTGCCAGGTTGTTGTTTCAGTTCTACCACAATTTCGTCAATTGGCTGAATTGACAATTTTGCACTCTCCCACCCGGTATTTACCAGTGTATGCGAAAAAACAATTTTTGGAATTTTGTCTATTGCCACAGCAAATTCGTCCATTGACTTTTCTCCTGAAGGATTTTTTAACAGCGTTTGCCAAAACTGCATCAATTGATAGGTGGTCCGGCCATACAGAATAACGCCGGCATTATCCAGGAGCCCAGCGTAATGTTGATGTATTTCTTCATCCGGGATGATTAATGTATGGTCGAAAAATCCATCAAGTGTCATATTGATCGCTGCAATTAGCTTTCTCATATCTTGCTTTTTAATTGCCTGTCCTTTTACCAGTTGTAGTGTTGCCCTGCTGTGACCGCCAACCATTACCTATACGCTCCTCCTCTCACTAACCGTTTAAAAAAAACCTATGGTTGTTCATTAAAAACAATGACTTACAATTGGTTAAATTTGTCCCGGCCTGGATTGTATATTGCTTATACCTTTTAAAAATACTCCTTGTTCCACAAATTCCCCAAGATTCTTACGAAGGCCTTACTTGCTGCAACCTCTTGCAAGTACTGGTTTTCTGTTGTCGAAAATGTACAGCTTATACTTTCCGCTTCAATAGTCCGCGCCCTGTCAACAATGTCCAGACAGGAAGCATAATAACGCCAATTA
>JANPGT010000350.1:0-5479 GCA_031424135.1 Chitinophagaceae bacterium | reverse complement strand
TGTAATAGCCGCGGTAATACTGGTTCAGAGCTGCGCCGATGTTAAGCGTAAACCCAGCAATGTGTATATGCCCGATATGGCTTACAGCGTGGCAGTAGAAACCTATTCAGACCACAGCAGGCTGGCTGATTCCGGTATTTTCTACAATTCGCGCCCTGTACCCGGTACTGTTAGAAGAGGTGAAGAAGGCTATCATTACGAAATGCTGACCGATACTACCGGTGCTTATGATAAATCTTCAGCATTAAAGAATCCCCTGCCTGCTATGGACAAAGACCAGGCGGTAGAAGCAGAACGTCTTTACCTGGTAAATTGTGGTATCTGCCACGGACAGAAACTCGATGGTAACGGTCCGCTGTACAAAGGTGGTGAAGGCCCGTACACCGCTGCTCCTGCCAATTTTATTGACCCTGCAGCAGGTGGTGGTAAATATTATGCTATGGCCGAAGGCACTATGTTTCACTCCATTACTTATGGCAAAAACCTGATGGGCAGCTATGCTTCGCAGGTAACCCCCAAACAGCGCTGGATGATCATCAGCTTTATAAAATCAAAACAGGCGGCTAAATCAGCGGCCGCAGCACCTGCAGCAGCGGCAGTTCCTGCAAAAGATTCAGCAGCTGTAAAAAAATAAGAAGAACAGGATTTGGTATAACCTTGAACGATTATAAACTTTTTGAGAATGTCGTCATTTAAAGAACACTTTGAGATTCCTTCGCGCTACAAAACCTGGTCAATGGCCTTAATGGGTGTAGGTGTAGTGTCTGTACTGGTTGGGTATTTCATGTATGGAACCAGCAGCAATGAAGAAGTAAATGCCAGGTTCTGGGGTACGATGCTGCAAAACAGCGTTTACTTTCTGCTGGTAGTAAATGCCGCCATGTTCTTTATCTGCGCCACCACACTGGCCATGGGTGCGTTCCAGATGGCATTCCGCCGGGTAACTGAAGCTATTTCTGTAGCAGTTATTCCACTGGGTATTATTGCACTGGTAATATTGCTTTCATTGATTTTTGGCGATAAACATCATATCTATCATTGGTTGAACCCTCACGGAGATAAAATCCTGGAAGGCAAAAGCGTTTTCCTGAACCGCGGTTTCTTTATCATCTGGACCATACTCACCATTGGTTTGTGGGCATTGCTGGGCTATAAAATGCGCGCCCTTTCACGCGAGCTGGACGAGAATCCGTTGCCCGATGTTGAAAGCGGCAAAAAATATATTTATAAAAACACCGTTTGGGCAGCCCTGTACCTGGTATGGTTTGCATTAACCGTGGCTTCTACTGTTCCCTGGTTGTGGTTGATGAGCATTGATGCACACTGGTATTCCACCATGTACAGCTGGTACACTTTTGCCAGCACCTTTGTAGCCGGTATGTCACTGATTGCCATCTTTGTTATCTACCTGAAGAACCAGGGCTACCTGGAACTGGTAAATGAAGAGCACCTGCACGATATTGGTAAGTTCATGTTTGCCTTCTCTGTATTCTGGACCTACCTCTGGTTTAGCCAGTACATGCTGATCTGGTACAGCAACCAGCCGGAGGAAACTATTTATTTCATGGACAGGATTGGCAACCACGAACATGGCAACGGGTACAAAGGCCTGTTCTTCCTGAACCTCATACTCAATTTCCTTTGCCCACTGCTGATACTGATGCGCAGGGGTTCAAAAAGAAATTACACTACCATGACCTTTATGGCGGCACTTATCATATTTGGTCACTGGCTGGATTTTTACCAGATGGTGTTCCCGGCGCTCACCAAGGATGCCAACGGACAGACACACGTTCCCATGAACCTTTTTGATTTTGGCGTAGCGGCAGGTTTTGTAGGACTGATTATGTTTGCTACTGCAAGAGCTTTAACAAAAGCACCTTTGACGGCCAAAAACCATCCGTTCTTTAAGGAAAGCATTATTCATCATACATAATTTAATTTCGTTTCGGGGCATTGTACCCTTCATCAGAAGAGAATAAAAAGCGGGGCCAGGCTTAAACAAAAGGATCAGCTGGGACAATTATTTTAAAACTTTGTATAAATCACTAAGCGGTTATGTCTTTAACAACCATTTTTATATTGACAATTTTGTTACTGGGTTTTCTCATCACTTTCCAGATAGCAAAAGCCAGTGAGTATGTGTCTATCTTAAAGGGGGAGAAGAAGTCACAGGAGCAAAACAACCGCGTGAATGCATTCCTGATGATCGTTTTCCTGGTGGGCGGCCTTATAGGGGTATACCTCTGTAACGAGCTGTTTAAAGGAAAAATCCTGGGCGAAGCGGCTTCTGACCATGGCCAGAAGATTGATAAAATGCTGCATCTTACCATCATTATTACAGGGTCTGTATTTGTACTTACCCAGGTGCTGCTGTTCTGGTTTGCTTTTAAATACCAGTATTCAGAAAAAAGAAAAGTATACTACCTGCCCCATAATAATACCCTGGAGCTTATCTGGACCGTGGTACCCGCCATCTTCTTAACCGTACTGGTGGGTTATGGCTTGTTTTACTGGTTTAAAATCACCGGAGATCCTCCCAAAAATGCTATGGTAGTAGAGATCACCGGCAAGCAGTTTAACTGGATCATGCGTTATCCGGGTAAAGACAATGTGTTTGGAAGGAAGTATTACAAGAACATTAACGATGCAAAGGAGAACGAGCTGGGTCTAATCTGGGAAGATGTGCCTGTGTTAAACCTGAAGTCTGACAAAGCCGCACAGGATGATATTGTTACGGATAAGATGATGCTGGTAGCGGGTAAGCCCGTTAAATTAATCATCGGCTCAAGAGATGTTATCCATGATGTGGGCCTGGTACATTTCAGGATGAAAATGGACGCCGTACCCGGTACGCCTACCACCATGTGGTTTACCCCGCTGTATACTACCAAGGAAATGAAAGTGAAGACCAATAATCCTGATTTTGTATATGAGATTTCATGCGACCAGATGTGCGGAAAAGGCCACTACTCAATGAAAGGACAAATTGAAGTAGTAACGCAGGCGGAATACGATATCTGGCTGTTATCGCAGAAACCAAAATACCAGACAGCGGTACTTGACAAGCTGAAAACAGATAAACCCGCACAGGATACGGCTAAAACAGCATTGGTGGAGAACATCGCTCCCAACACCGTTGCTGTAAAAAAATAGATATCCAATAGCAGGAAAGACGATTAAATTATCCGAATAAAGACTTTGATATGAGTAATGAAGCCATAGTATTAGCACCTGAAGTGCACACTTCTCACGATGGTCACAACGATGAACACGTGCATCACCACAAAGAAACGTTTATTACCAAATACGTCTTCAGCCAGGATCACAAGATGATTGCCAAACAGTTCCTGATCACAGGAATGATTTGGGCTTTCCTCGGTGGTTTGATGTCGGTATTATTCCGTTTACAGCTGGGCTATCCCGACCAGAGTTTTCCCTGGCTGGAAGATATCCTGGGCCATTGGGCCAAAGGTGGTAAAATTCAACCTGAGTTTTACTATGCCCTGGTAACCATGCACGGAACCGTACTGGTATTCTTTGTATTGACAGCCGGCTTAAGCGGTACTTTCGCTAATTTTCTTATTCCGCTGCAGATTGGTGCAAGGGATATGGCTTCTCCCATGCTGAACATGCTTTCTTACTGGTTCTTCTGGCTGGCCAGCGTTATCATGCTGTCCTCCCTGTTTGTGCAAACCGGTCCCGCAAGTGGTGGCTGGACTTCTTATCCTCCGCTGAGCGCATTGGGTGGTGCATCTGAAGGTTCCAAGGCAGGCGTTGACTTATGGATAATCAGTATGGCCATGTTTGTAGTATCTTCTTTACTGGGCGGTCTTAACTATATCTCTACCATTCTTAATATGCGTACCAAGGGTATGAGCATGACAAGAATACCCCTTACTATCTGGGCCTTGTTCTTTACTGCTGTACTGGGGGTATTGTCTTTCCCTGTATTGTTAAGCGGCTTCATCCTGTTATTGTTCGACCGTCATGCAGGCACCAGTTTCTACCTGTCTGATATCTACCTGGCTTCCGGAGAGGCTTTACCCAACGAGGGCGGAAGCGCGATTCTTTTCCAGCATTTGTTCTGGTTCCTGGGTCACCCCGAAGTATATATTATCCTGCTGCCTGCCATGGGTATGGTATCAGAAATTATGTCAACTAATGCCCGTAAGCCCATCTTTGGCTATATGGCCATGGTGGGGTCTTTATTTGCTATCGCGATACTGGCCTTCCTGGTATGGGCGCACCATATGTTTGTAACCGGACTGAATCCGTTCCTGGGTTCTGTATTTGTGTTGCTGACTTTGTTAATTGCCGTACCCAGCGCTATCAAGGTGTTTAACTGGATTACTACTTTATGGCGGGGTAATATCCGATTTACGCCCGGTATGTTGTTCTCCATCGGTTTTGTGAGCTTGTTTATCTCTGGTGGATTAACCGGTATCTGGCTGGGTAACTCATCGCTGGATATTCACCTGCATGATACCTATTTTGTAGTGGCACACTTCCATATTGTAATGGGGGTTGCTTCCTTCTTTGGCATGTTTGCAGGTATCTATCACTGGTTCCCCAAAATGTATGGCCGTTACTTAAATAATACCATGGCCTATATCCATTTCTGGATTACTATGGTAGGTGCCTATCTTATTTTCTGGCCCATGCACTATGAAGGGCTGGCTGGTATGCCCCGCCGTTACCTTGATTTCAGCAGCTGGGTAAGTTTTAACCAGTTTGGTGGACTGAACAGGTTTATCACCATCGTTGCTATGATAGTATTTGCGGTGCAGCTGTTATTTGTTTTCAATTTCTTTTATTCCATATTCAAAGGCAGAAGGGTTACTTCACAGAATCCATGGGGTTCAAATACACTTGAGTGGACTACACCCATCCGCCCAGGTCATGGTAACTGGCCCGGAGAAATACCTGAAGTGCACCGCTGGGCATATGATTATGGTAAAGACGGAAGAGAGTTTATTCCGCAGACAGAACCGGTGGGCGCCGATGAGTCGCATCATTGATGAGTGTAAGGTGTCAGGGAATAATATAAAAGTAAATACACCATCTTGCCCTGATGTTTGATTGTCGGGGCATTTTGTTGGTAAGGAATAGCTGAGTGAATCCCGGAAAGGGGTAAGGAAACAGTAAGTAAATTGACTGCGTGCGTAAGGTAAAAAAAGCCCCTGGGTTATTTGAATGCAAAAAGAAAGTACAGATAGTTCAAGTTCTTTTACATTGGCCAGCAAGTTGCGGGATTACATGATGCTGGTAAAGTTTAGCCTCACCTTTATGGTAGTCTTTTCTGCCGTAATCAGTTATTTGCTGGCGCCGAAGATTATTGGGTTCAATGCAAAAATGATCCTGCTATTGTTTACCGGCGGTTTTTTGGTAACGGGCAGCGCCAATACCATCAACCAGGTAGTGGAAAGAGACACGGATGCAGGCATGAAGCGTACTGCAAAAAGACCAGTAGCCAGCG
>JANPGT010000349.1:0-8222 GCA_031424135.1 Chitinophagaceae bacterium | reverse complement strand
CTGGGAAGCTCAGAACAGTATTTGGGCCATTATACCTTCCGGAGGCTTTTTTATAAGGAACAGTTTTATAAGTGGGCGTCACCTATTTGCCCCTTGTGCGGTTTTCATGAAAGCAATAGTGATAAAGGGCTTGTGCTACCGCAAAAACAGCTGGATGCGCCGACCCCTAAACGCAAACTGATTTCCTATCTTTCGGCTATTCCAAAGAAGCTGTGGCCAAAAGTTAAAAAAGACTACTGGGTAATGGGGTTATATAAGCGGGATAACAAAGTCAGCGTGTTATAGCGCTGGTTTTTGTGTGCAGTGCCGACCCACCTAAAAGCATGTTAGTTGCGCATGTTGGTGTTTATATGTTAAAAAAAGTCAAATATTTTCTGCAGTATCCCAACCGGCTGCCTGTGCTGCTGATTACCAAGCTTCCGTATTTCCGTTTTATCCGGGAAACAAAAGACTACCAATGCCATATCTCTTTTCAGAAATGGTTTTTGCAGAAGGTGTTCAACCTGGGCAGTAACCGCCAGGCATACTGGCCTGTACATTTTACCAGCCGCGTATACTCTCCGGAACATATCATGGTAGGTATCGATGCCTACCCCGGCTATATGGGCGGCTGCTATATACAGGGTATGGGTGGCATTACCATTGGCGACTATACACAGATTGCGCCCAATGTAGCACTGATAAGTGCCAACCATGATTTGTACGACAGCAGGCTGCATATAGAAAAGCCGATTATTATAGGTAAATATTGCTGGTTGGGTGTAGGCGTAAAAATAATGCCGGGTGTAACACTGGGCGATTTTACCATTGTAGCTGCCGGCGCAGTAGTCACTAAATCTTTTGAAGAAGGGTATTGTGTAATTGGCGGTATTCCTGCAGTGACTATAAAAAAGCTGGACAAAGAAAAATGCATCCCCTTTCATAATGCTGTTGCCTACAATGGCTATATCAGGTCAAACAAATTTGACGCATACCGTAAAAAAAAGCTGAAAATATAATGCTGGTGATTGTTGATTATGGTGTCGGAAACCTTGTTTCCATCCAGAATATGTTTAAAAAGGCAGGTGCAGCAGCTATTATCAGCGGGCAGGAGGAAGATATCCTGAAAGCGGAAAAAATACTCTTACCCGGCATGGGCCATTTCGACAATTGCATGGAAAAACTCAACACTTCCGGCTTAAGGCCGGCTATTGAACAAAAAGCCCTGGTTGAAAAGATTCCGGTACTGGGTATCTGTGTAGGTTTGCAAATGTATATGGCCTCCAGCGAAGAAGGAGTTCAACCCGGACTTGGATGGATAGCGGGCAAAACAGTTCGCTTTGCCCCAGCGCGCATGACCAGCGTTCAAAAAATACCCAATATGGGCTGGCTTGAAATAAAAACAGAGAAGCCCTCGCGGCTTACCGGGGGGATGGAAGAAGCACGTTTTTATTTTGCGCACTCATTTCATGTTGTACCGCAAGCTGCTGATGATACGCTGATTACCGCAGAATATGGATATGTATTTACTGCGGGGATAGAAAAAGACAACCTGCTGGGGGTTCAGTTTCATCCTGAAAAAAGTCACCGTTTCGGAATGCAGTTATTAAAAAATTTTGCATTTAATTACTGATGCGAAGGATACGCGTAATACCCGTTTTATTACTGCACAAAAATGGCCTGGTTAAATCAGTAAAGTTCAGGAACTATACCTATGTGGGAGATCCCATCAATGCAGTGAAAATATTCAATGAGAAAGAAATTGATGAAATTATAATACTGGACATTGATGCTGCAGCAGCTGATGCCGGACCCGATTTTCAGAAAGTGCAGGAGATAGCCGGCGAAGCATTTATACCCCTTGCCTACGGCGGAGGAATCACTACCATTGAGCAGGTAAAAAAACTGTTTTACCTGGGAGTTGAAAAAATAATTGTAAATAATACCGCAGTTCATAATCCTTCCCTTATTACGGAAGCCGCCAGCCTGGTAGGCAGCCAAAGTGTAGTGGTGTCTATAGACGTAAAAAAGAATTTTCTTGGCAAATACAGGGTGTACACCAGAAATGGCCAGGAAAGCACCGGCCTGGACCCGGTAGCTTTTGCACGGCAAATGCAGGAGGCAGGTGCGGGTGAGATATTCCTGAACTCAATAGACAGGGATGGCACTTACGCGGGTTACGACCTGGAACTGATAAAAAATGTAAGCAATGCACTTACAATTCCCCTGGTGGCCTGCGGCGGCGCCGCACAAACGGAAGATTTCAGTAAAGCAGTAGCCCATGGTGCTTCAGCCGTGGCTGCAGGCAGTATGTTTGTATTTCAGCGCCTGCACCGCGCAGTACTGATCAGCTATCCTTCGCAGCAGGAATTAAAACAAAAATTATTCTCACAGAAAGTATTGTAAGAAATATGGTATACAGCAGTACAGACCCTGGCTTCCGCCAATGTGCCATTACCGTAATGGACAATATAGCAGACCCTGATATCCGTTTCGACGAACAGGGTATTAGCAATTACTACCATCAGTATAAAGAGGCAGAAAAGGTAGACGTTTTTAAAGACGGCGAAGGTGAGCAAAAGCTGGCGGCACTGGTGACAAAAATAAAAGCAGACGGAGCAGGCAAGCCATATGATTGCCTGATTGGCGTTAGCGGTGGCGTAGACAGCACCTATGTAGCCTGGCTGGTAAAACAGCATGGCCTGCGGCCGCTGGCGGTGCACCTCGATAATGGATGGGATTCTGAACTGGCGGTAAAAAATATTGAGAACATTATTAACAAACTTAATATCGATCTTTTTACGCTTGTAATTAACTGGGAAGAGTTTAAAGATATACAGCTCTCTTATCTAAAGGCATCTGTAGTAGACATTGAGGTGGTTAGCGATCATGCCATTTTTGCCACTATGTACAAGCTGGCAAAAGAAAAAAATATAGGATATATCATCAGCGGTACCAATATAGTTACTGAGTATATTATGCCGCCCTCCTGGCTATTCCAGAAAATGGACTTTGCCAACCTTAAAGATATTCACAGCAGGTACGGCAGCGTAAAGATAAAAACCTATCCCAGTTTCGATTTCAAAAAATCTGTTTATTACACAGCTGTCTTCAGGTTAAACCCGGTGTCTATTCTTAACTACGTACCATACAATAAAAAGGAAATTAAGGAACTGATTAAAAGAGAACTGGGCTGGCGCGATTACGGGGGCAAGCATTATGAATCTATTTTTACAAAATTCTACCAGGCCTATATATTACCGGAAAAGTTTAAAATAGACAAGAGAAAGGCACACCTGTCTACCCTTATCTGCTCAGGGCAGATTACCAAAGAAGAAGCGCTGAAAGAACTGGCGCTGCCTCTTTATCCTGAAAATGACCTGAAACAGGATAAAGAATATGTGCTTAAAAAATTCGGCCTCAGTCCTGAAGCATTTGACGCCATTATGAAAACGCCGCCACGCCGCCACCAGGATTTTAAAACAGATGCCCATTTGAAGGAAAGCTATATGAACCTGTTGCAGAAAACACAGAAAATAAGAAAAATTTTTAAAAGAAACTAACTCCATGAGTTCAGGAATAAAATTTGCCATCATTGGCTGCGGACGAATTGCACAACGGCACGCAGAACATATTAATGCTAAAGGTATACTGGCAGCCGTGTGTGATATTGTAAAAGAGAAAGCAGATAAAATGGCGTTGACATATGGTGCCAGAGCATATTATTCACTGGAAGAGATGCTGGCGGCAGAAAAGGATATTGCCGTAGTATCTGTTTGCTCACCCAACGGCCTTCATGCGCAACACGCCATCAAAGCGCTGAATGCAGGCGTGCACGTACTCTGCGAAAAACCAATGGCGCTCTCGGCTAATGATTGCGGTGAAATGATTAAAGCTGCCGAGCGGTCAAACAAACGGCTCTTCGCTATCAAACAAAACCGGTTTAATCCCCCGGTAGAAGCGGTAAAAAAAGTGTTGGATGAAGGAAGGCTGGGGAAAATATACAGTATTCAGCTCAGTTGTTTCTGGAACCGTAACCCCGACTACTATCAAAATTCATGGAAGGGAACACTGGCATTGGATGGCGGTACACTGTACACCCAGTTCAGTCATTTTATTGATCTGCTGTACTGGATGGTGGGCGACGTAAAGCAGGTGCAGGCAATGATGGGCAACTATGCTCACCAGGGCATTATTGAATTTGAAGATACAGGTGTTATTATACTGGAGTTTTACAATGGCGCCATTGGCACTATTAACTATACGGTAAACAGCTACCGCAAAAACATGGAAGGTTCTCTTACAATCTTTGCTGAAAAAGGAACAGTAAAGATAGGCGGACAGTACCTGAACGAACTGGAATATCAGGAAATTGAAGGTTATAAAATTGAAAACCTGGCAGAAGGTAACAAACCCAATAACTATGGCAATTACCAGGGATCAATGAGTAATCACGATAAAGTATATGATAACCTGGTGGAGGTATTGCAGCACAATGCGCCCATTTCTACCAGTTCATTTGAAGGACTTAAGACTGTAGAGATTATAGAAAAAATTTATAAAGCTGCCACCCGTCTGTAAAATTGTTTAGCCAATCATGAACCATTTTTCTGTTAAAGTACTGGGCAGGCTTGGCTTGCTGCGAAAGTTGAATGTTACTGTTACTGCAACCATCAACCAGAAAAAAGTTATTATACCTTTTCTGAACGGACTGGGTGCCGATAATCTGGCCATTTCTGAGCTCTGGATGTGTACATTGCTGCAAAAAATATTGCCGCTAAAAAAAGGTGTCTTTATTGATGTTGGGGTAAACGTTGGGCAAACCCTCATCAAGTTACGCACGGTAGACAGTGATATTGACTATATAGGGTTTGAACCCAATCCCCTTTGCGTTTACTACGCGGGTGAGCTGATAAAGGAGAATCATTACCGGAATACAAGATTGTTGCCTGTTGGCTTATTCAATGAAGACGGCGTACTGCAGCTGAACCTGTATTCTGACGGAGACACCGACCAGGCGGCATCGGTGATAGAAAATTTCAGACCCAATGAAAAAGTACATCGCCGTATTTTTGTACCTGTTAGCCGTTTTGAAAATATCAGTAAAACGCTGAACATTGATGATATATCCATTATTAAGATTGACGTAGAGGGGGCCGAACTGGAGGTGCTGCAAAGTCTGGAAAATACCCTCCTGAACAAACGGCCATTTGTGTTTGTTGAAATTCTGCCTGCCTATAGCGCAGACAATTCAGCAAGGGTAAGCCGCCAGATACAGCTGGAAGCAATGCTTGTGCGTATAAACTACAGTATATTCAGGGTGATTAAGAAAGATAAGCACACCGTGCAGGCATTGCAGCCACTGGATAATATCGGTATCCACGGAGATCTTACTATGTGCGAATATGTGCTGGCACCTGCAGAACTTAAACATACAATAACCACTTTGTTTTAACTATGAATGTCAACCAACCGGTTTTAACGGAGGCGCAGATAAAAAATGTGGTTTTCGGCATCAATGTAAAGGTAATAACGCCCACAAATATCTATGGCTGCAGCATCGGTGATGATTGCTTTATAGGACCATTTACAGAAATACAGAAAGATGTAAGCATCGGTAAACGCACCAAAGTACAATCGCACAGTTTTATTTGTGAGCTGGTATCTATTGGCGACGATTGTTTTATTGGCCATGGTGTTATGTTTATCAACGATGTTTTTTCCTCCGGCGGACCTGCCGGCGGCGATAAAGCAAAATGGAAGCCTACCAGTATTGGCAACAATGTTTCTATCGGATCCAATGCCACTATTCTGCCGGTATCAATATGCGACAAAACTGTTATTGGTGCAGGAGCTGTGGTAACAAAAAATATTTCGGTGCCTGGCGTATATGCCGGTAACCCGGCTAGACTGGTGCGCCCCCTGTAATTGAAGCCAGGCCAGGTCTGTGCCTGGCTGTTCCACAGGTATGGTGTTTGTTTACCGATCCCTAAAATTTACCCAAACTTATTATGCGTGTTCCATTTGTAGATCTGCAGGCGCAGTATCAATCCATACAACCTGCTATTGATAATGCCATTGCCGCTGTAATAAAAGAAACGGCATTTATCGGAGGCAAATATGTTAAGCAATTTGAACAGGATTTTTCCTCCCTGTACGGTGTACAGTATACGGTGCCCTGCGCCAACGGCACAGACTCCCTGTACATCATTATGAAAATGCTGGGTATTGGCGCAGGCGATGAAGTAATCACAGTAGCCAACAGCTGGATATCCAGTGCGGAAACCATTTCGCAGACAGGTGCAAAGCCTGTATTTATTGATGTGGATGAAAGGTATTACAGTATGGATGAAACAAAGCTGGAGGCTGCTATTACCCAGTCAACCAGGGCTGTTATCGTGGTACACCTGCAGGGGCAAATGTGTGCAGTTGATATTATTAAACAAATTTGTGACCGGAAAGGTATTCACCTGATTGAAGACTGTGCACAGTCGCATTTATCTGCTTTGAAAGGAACCCTTGCCGGACTTACAGGGGTTGCCGGCTCATTTAGTTTTTATCCCGGTAAAAACCTCGGTGCTTACGGCGATGCTGGCTGTATTATAACCAACGATGCAGCGCTGGCAGAAAAATGCAGAATGTTTGCCAATCATGGAGCACTAAAAAAGCACCATCACCTGATAGAAGGCATTAACAGCCGGCTGGATGGCCTGCAGGCTGCCATTCTTTCTGCCAAACTTCCCTATTTGCCAGACTGGACAGCGAAACGGATAGCAAATGCTGCACTGTATAATAAACACCTTGCAGGTATATCACAGATAAAATTGCCACAGGTCAGGCCAGATAGTGTGCATAGTTTTCACCTGTATGTGTTGCGTGCAGCGCGCCGGGATGCCCTGATGGTATTTTTGAAAGAAAGAAATATAGAAACCTTTATTCATTACCCAACGCCGTTGCCTGCGATGCCCGCTTATGTATACCTGGGCTATACCAAAGCCGATTTTCCGGTGGCAACAGCGCTGCAGCCGGAGATAATATCACTACCGCTTTATCCTGAACTGACGGAGGGGCAGATAGAACATGTGGCAGAAAGCATAAAGAGTTTTTACAGTATCAGGAATTAATAAAGTGCGGTTTCCATGGATTTAAACAACAGAACCATTCTTATTTTGTCGCCGCAGAGCTGGGGCAAAATGTTCATTTCCAAACATCACTATGCCATTGCGCTGGCCAGAAAAGGGAATAAGGTATATTTTCTCAATCCACCCAATGACCCGGTACCGGCCGGGGAGAAAGTGTGCATCAAAAAATCGGGTGTTCATGATAATCTGTTCCTGATAGAGCAGGCACTCTTTTTCCCATATAACCTGAAGTTTCATGCGCTGCCGCTGTTTCATTTATTGATGCGCTGGCAAATAAAAAAGATTCTGCGTGCCATTGCACAGCCGGTGGATATTGTATGGTCTTTTGAGATTGGCCATTTTTATCCCTTCGGGTTGTTTCCGGCCAACCTGTTTAAAATCTTTCACCCGGTAGATGAGCCGCTGAGCCAGGCATCTATAGACGCTGGCAACGGTGCAGATATTGTTTTTTCTGTTACACAGGAAATACTGGACAAATACGCGCACCTGGGGGTACCGCGTTTTTTTATTAATCACGGGTTAACAGACGAATTTCTCGTTGAGTATGTTACTGCAACCACCTCTAATACACCGTATATACACGCAGGTTTTTCCGGCAACCTTTTGCGCAACGATATTGACCGCGATACAATGCTCACCATTATACAGCAAAACCCGCTGGTGCAGTTTGAGTGTTGGGGAAGTTATAAAGCGGGCGAATCCAATATAGGGGGTTCAGGAAATCAGGAACAGCTTAATTTCATACAGCAACTGCAGAAACAGCCAAATATTACTTTACACGGGGCCGTGGATACACAGACACTGGCGGCAGGGCTGCAGCGTATGAATATGTTTCTCATCTGTTATGACATAAAAAAAGATCAAAGCAGAGGAACCAACTACCATAAAGTAATGGAATACCTCAGCACGGGCAAGGTGGTTGTTTCTAATAATATTACTACCTACAAAAACCAGCCTGTACTGGTGGAAATGATAAGCGAAAGAGATAATAACCACGCCTTGCCGGCTCTTTTTAAAAAGGAAGCTTTGCAGCTTTCGGATTACAATGCCCCTGATTTGCAGCTGCAGCGAATGAATTTTGCAAAAGACAATACCTATGAG
>JANPGT010000348.1:0-1979 GCA_031424135.1 Chitinophagaceae bacterium | reverse complement strand
TATGAAAAACCCAAACAATCTTACCGCCATAAAAAGAATCGCCGTGGTGCACCGGCAGACAAACGAAAGGAATTAATTGAATGGTCGTATACCAACAAAGAAATGCTGGGCAGCCATGAACTAATTGCCATTTCCGATACGGCCCATTTGCTGGAGGGCACCGTCAACAAATCTGTTGATACGCTTCCCCGTGAAAGTGCCGGTGGCTACGACCAGCTGGCAGCACTAATGCGCAACAAAAAAGTAGACATCATCTTCTTTCTTGAAAATCCTATGAGAAGCTTCCGGCACGATGATACCATGCGCAGGCTGCTGGACATTGCACTTGAAATGAATATTGTTATTGCCGGAATGCGGTCGGGTGTAGACTTTATGAAAGCCTCGGCATAACAAGCAATTATTCAGGAAAATTAGATTGGAGAAATTTAGTCCAAATTCCTGTTTGATGCTAAAGACTGCCCCATATTAAAGTCTTTATGTAAACTGATAAAACATTAAATGATGAAAGCAGTACCTCTAAATATTATTGATAAACTAAAGACCTTTTTTTATTCTTTCAGTCCCAGTGGAGAGTTTGTACAACTCCACGATAAAAAACCGGCCCCTTCACCTAACGATCCGCCAATAACTGAACTGGCAAGGGCAAAAAAAGAAAAAGCCGGTCGGGTGATGTTATAACAGGCCACGGATCTTTCCCTCCCTGGTCTCGCCTACCAACCTCGGAGGGAGGAAACAAAAAGCCCGCATCCCCGCCGATGTCTCCGTAACGGCATCATAGATTTATAGGGGTCACGGTGCGGGACCCGGCGGTTCCCGTAACTGAATTATGATTCAGAAACTAATTACTGTGAGTCGTGCAGGATATTTCTGCTCACATTATGTTTTGGCTGCACAGACCTCGCCTGGAAAAACTTAGTGGGTGATGCCTCCACCAACCGAAGCTCTTCCCCGCCGATGTCTCCGCAACGGCATCACAAATTTATATGGCTGAACCTGGTACGGGACCCGGCGGTTCCTGTAACGTATTCATGATTTGGATACTGATGACGGCGAGTCTTTCCCCTGGCAGCTGTCACCGACCTGTAGACTAAGTGATTCCGGCCGGAGGAGACCTACGATGGGTGAAATCATTACAAGCTTGCTTATCAAGCAATGTGGAAGTTCCAACAGCGCGGGATTTTCTATATGAAATCATAACTATAACCAGAATGTCCGTCTGGGACCAACAACTGCAACCAAGAGAAATTCTTCCGAACAGTAATGCTGGGGCACCTACCAGGGTTAAAAAAAAGTGAACCGGTGAAGTTTTAACAGACCCGTACAGCGTTTTTTTAAGCCTGGTTTCCTTCTTTCAGCATGTGCTGGCGGAATAACGCACCATCGTTTCGGATGGTTTTAACACTTTAATCCCATTTTCAGGCGCATAATAGCTGCAGAATCTTTACATTTATATCCTAATCCGGGCAGTATGCGCATATCACTCTTCCTATTTGCTTTCACATTTGCCATTGCAGCGCATGCGCAAACGCATTTTCCTGTAGCCGGCGCAAACTATACACAGCCAGGCGTATTCAACCATTACAGTATTTTAAACGACAGCAATGCACTGAGCAAAAAATGGTCTGTTACCGGCTATGGTGGCTTGGCCGCAGGTATTGGTTTTTTCAATGGCGGTAATAGTGCCTTTTTCCCCGTTCAGGCAGGCGTTCAGGTAAACCGCCGGCTAAGTAATAATTTATACGCTTTTGCGGGCGCCACCCTCACCCCGGTCTTTTTCAACTTCAACCGGTCTTTCAGCGGCGCAGGCCTGCACGGTAACTATATGACCACTCCCGCATTCAACCCTAACGGATTGGGCATCTACCAGGGAATACAAGCCGGTTTAATGTATGTAAATGATGCAAAGACTTTCTCCATATCCGGCAGTATTGGCATCAGCAACAGCAGCTCGCCTTTTTACCCCGCCAACAGCATAAACA
>JANPGT010000347.1:0-3259 GCA_031424135.1 Chitinophagaceae bacterium | reverse complement strand
GCCGATCATGGCGATTGTCATTAAGACATTTTTTCGGCTCTATGGGCATTGGGAAGTGATCGGGCGCGAAAATATCCCTCGAAGCGGAGGAGTCTTGATCGCCGCCAACCATTCCAGTTATATTGATCCGCCACTCGGCTGGGCAGCGGTGTATGGCACACGCCGGATGTGGGGCGTCGCCAAATCCGAACTGTGGAACGGCAGACTTGCGACCTTCATCATGGACTGTTTATTCTTCAAAGGATGATAATCGAAATCCGCTTTGGATTACGTTCAAATTAATAATCCTCTGCATGGTCTTCGCCCGCAGCGCGGCCATGGCGTTCAACCGCTACCTGGACAGGAGTTTCGATGCAAAAAACCCGCGCACTGCCATCCGCGAAATTCCCAAGGGCATTATCTCAGCCAGCAGTGCATTGCGCTTTGTTATTTTTAACTGCATTGCTTTTGTGGTTTGCACCTGGTTTATCAACCCACTTTGTTTCTTTTTATCGCCGGTAGCACTATTGGTGGTATTGGGCTATAGCTATACCAAGCGTTTTACAGCGCTCTGCCATATTATTCTTGGCCTGGGATTGTCGCTGGCGCCCATTGGGGCTTACCTGGCGGTAACAGGCGCGTTTGCCCTATTGCCCATCCTGTTTTCTTTTGCCGTGGTATTCTGGGTAAGCGGTTTTGATATTATTTATGCATTGCAGGATATTGATTTCGATAAATCGCAGCAACTCTATTCCATACCCGCTGCACTTGGTAAGGCAAAAGCTTTAAGGGTGTCTGAAATACTGCACCTGCTGAGCGCAGGTTGTGTGGTAGCTGCCGGTGTGTACGGTGGTTTTCACTGGTCGTACTGGTTGGGGGTAGCTGTTTTTATTGGTATGCTTATCTACCAGCATTCTATTGTAAAACCCAATGATCTCAGCAAAGTGAACATTGCTTTTATGACTGCCAATGGTATTGCCAGCGTGGTCTTTGCCGTATTTGTGATAGCAGATTTGTTTCTGCATTAATGCCTGTTATATGAAAGAAGACAATCAAGCCATCATCAACCGTTTTTTTGAAGCTTACAGCAAACATGATTTTGCCGCCATCAGGCAGGTGATGCATGAAGATGTTATCTGGGTTTTCCTGGGACAGCATCCGCTGGCAGGCGTTAAAAACGGCATTGAAGAAGTAGTGGCTTTTTTTGATAATATGAGCGCCATCATGGGGCAATCGGGCGTTAAAGCGGAAAAACTGGTCAGCGGCAGTAACGACCGTTTCCTGGTAGAATGCCAGCATATTGTAACGCACCGGCCAGACGGCATTAATATGGATCATCATGTAAGCGTGCTCTGGACGTTTGAAAATAATAAAATCAAAGAAGGGCGTCATTTTTTTGCTGACTCTCATGCGGCCAACCATTTTTTCGGCGCCGTGGCACCCATTGCCGCTGAATAATTCAACCAAAAAACATGGCACGTATACTGGCAATTGACTATGGTGTAAAAAGAACGGGCCTGGCGGTAACAGACCCGCTGCAGATTATTGCCGGGGCACTTACCACGGTAGAAACGCCGCAGCTGTTTAACTTCCTGAAAGACTATTTTACCCGTGAACAGGTAGAGCTGATTATCATCGGCGACCCCCGCAACCTGGACGACAGCGATACCCATGCTACTCCGCACGTAAGAAAAACCATTGAACGCCTGAAAAAGGAGTTCCCGGCCATCCCGGTAGTGCCGGTAGATGAACGCTACAGCTCAAAAATGGCCAAAGGCGCCATGATTGAAATGGGTATGAAAAAAATGCAACGGCGCGATAAAGCCATGGTAGACAAGATTGCCGCTACCATCATACTGCAGGAATACATGGAACGGAATAGTTGATTTGTTGGTTAGTTGGTTAGTAGGGCTGGCAGTATTTTCTACGGTCGGCCGCCGTCCTAATTAACCACACGGTAGTTGATTTATAGGAAGTTTTGAGATAATTTAGCGATTTTATTGAACCCTGACAATTATAGGAAGATGATTTTACCCATAGTGGCCTATGGTGCCCCGGTACTGAGGTCGGTAGCAAAGGATATAGCCAGCGATTACCCGGGATTGCCCAAGCTGATTGAAGACATGTGGGAGACCATGTACGCCAGTAACGGTGTAGGACTGGCAGCGCCACAGATAAATAAAGAAATACGCCTGTTTGTGATTGACAGCGAACAGATTTTCGCCAACCAGGATGATGAGGACAAAGGACTGTATCCCGATGAACCGGGAACCAAACAGGTGTTTATCAATGCGCACATTGTTGAACTGGGTGGTAAGGAATGGCCCTATAATGAAGGCTGTCTCAGTATCCCCAAAATCCGTGAAGACGTGCAGCGTCCTTCACACGTAACAGTAGAATATGTAGACGGGAACTTTCAGCAGCAGGTGAAAACATTCACCGGCATTACCGGCCGTATTATACAGCATGAATATGATCATATAGAAGGCAAACTTTTTATTGATTACCTGAAGCCGTTGAAGCGAAAGCTGCTGAAGGGCAAGCTGGACGATATTTCAAAAGGAAAGATTAAAGTAGATTATAAAATGGTATTTCCAAAGTAATGACTGCGGATTGGAAAACCATATTAGTTTTCGCCTGCACTGCAGCGAGAGCTGCCATTGGTACCAAAATGAAAACTCACCCATGAAGATAACAGCCAGCCAGCTTTTATTTAGCCTGCTCTTTTTTTGCTGTTATACCCTTTCGGCCCAGCAGGATTCTTCTGTGAGCGTTGGCAATAAAATGGTTACCCTGAAAGAAGTGGTAGTAAGAAACCGGCTGAATGTGCCCGGTTTTATTGAGCGTGTTAAAAACGATACCAGTTTCTACAAGGCGTTTAAAAACCTGAAAGTACTGGGCTATACTGCGCTCAACGATATACGCATGCGCGATAAACAAGGCAGAGAGCTGGCCGCCTTACAGGCCAAAACACAGCAGACAGAAGTGAAAGGCTGCCGTACCACTCATTGGCTGGAGGAAAAAATCACCGGCGATATTTATGACGAAAATAGAAACTGGAACTACTACACCGGGGAACTGTATGCAGGACTTCTTTTTGCCAGGGGAACCATTTGCGGGGAGAATAATATTGTAAAAGGTACCGAGCTGAGTATTAAAGACAAAAAAGGTGTCGATAAACATAAAGAACAGCTGAAAATGCTTTTCTTCAACCCCGGAAAAAAGATAAACGGCCTACCCTTCATCAGCAATAAAACTGCCATTTACGATGATGAACTGG
>JANPGT010000346.1:0-5099 GCA_031424135.1 Chitinophagaceae bacterium | reverse complement strand
GTCTTAATATATCGTTCTTGCCATCTCCATTAGGGCTAAAAGCATTGGGTACAAAAACAGTGGGAGCTGTTTTGAACACTTTCACAGTAACATAAGCAGTCGCCGAACACCCTATTTCGTTGTATACCAAAACATTATATTGCAGACCTGCATTGGCCTGATCTATTACCGCCACAGGATTAGCGATATTTACAGCAGAAAGGTAATTGGCTGGACTCCACGCATATTTTACTCCGCCCGTGGCGTTTAACTGCAGGGGCTGATTGGCCACAATACTGGTATCATTTCCTGCAAATGCATTGATTGCAGGCAGTGGCCTCACAACTACCGTATCGTAGCCCGGTTTGGGACAGCCTTTTGTGTCATATGCAGTCAGTACATAGGCGGTGGTAAGGGCAGGCTTGGCGAACGGTGACAAAACACCCGCATTGCTTAGCGAAGAAGCAGGAGACCATATGAATGAATTACCCGTTACACTACCCTGCAACCGGGCACTTGTATTGAAACAAATACTGGTATCTGCTCCTGCATTGGCCACCGGATAGGGAATAGTTGTCACTTTCACCCGGGCAATAGCCCTGCAGCTGCCGGTACTGGCGGTCACTTCGTACAAAGTTGTTTTGCTGGTAATGGCTACAGCATCCGGCACAGCAGCATTTATGAACTGCGCTGCCGGCGTCCAGGCGTACTTCAAAGCATCAGACAGCAGGTGCATATGGATGCTGTCTGTACTGCATATCACCGTATCTGCCATGGCGTGCAGGTTAATATGATCCACTACCCGCACTTTTACCGAGTCGCGGTTTTTACAACCATTATCGTCCAGGTCTACAAAATAAGTGATACTGCTGCCGGGCGATACGATGGGTGTAGCAGCAGTGGCATTCAAAATATTTACCGCGGGCGACCAACTGAAATTACCACTGCCGTTGGCCTGTAACTGCACCTTGTCTGTGACGCAGATCAGCGTATCCCTGAATGCAAGCTGAATGGGAGGCTTATCGACAATAGCTACCCCGTTGAAAATGGTATCTGTGCATCCTTTACTATCGGACACAATTAACCGCACATTTTTAAAGCCCGGTTCAGGGTAAGTATAGGAAGGATCCCTGCTCACTGAGAAATCATCAAAAAGCAGGGGTTCGGCAAAGTCCCAGCTCCATTTGTTAACAGTGCCGTACCTGCTGGTGCTGGCATCTTTAAAAAACACTGGCTTATTAACGCAGACACCACTACTGGAAAATGCAGGTTTTAAACCCGGATAAAATTTGATGGGCGCCGTATTGCTGTCTGAACACAAATCATTTTTATTGACCACCAGTTTTACCAGGTAGCGCCCGGTGTCGGGAAATGCAAAAACAGGTCTTGGTTGGTTTGAATTAAAAATAACAGCACCACCTGCATTGAACAACTGCCACTCATAGCTTTTTATCAGCGGGCTGGTAGAAAGATTTTCCATGGTGATGGATGCGGTGTCGTGGCAGAATGCATAAGAAGCCTGCAGCGTGGCCGCAGCAATGGTGCAGTTGGCAATATTTATCTGTAGATCCTTCCGCTGGGTGGCAATAACTATTCCGCTTCTTATTTCCTGTACGCAGACGGTTACTACATATCTCCCTTCGCCCGGCGCAATGCCGGAAATCAGTCCTGTTACCGGATCTATTTTTACACGGGTGCCCAGTGGAGTGTTGCCGTCAAATTCCGGTGTTGCATAAGGCACAGATATATAAGGCGGCGCAGAAGCAGGTCCGCTGGTATTGCCCGATCCGCCGCTACCACCCGCATAGGCATTACAAAAAGAATAGCGCAACGTATCGCCATCGGCATCGGTTGCAGCAAAACTGTAGGTAAATGAGTTGTCCTGGCAAACGGTTACCAGGTCGCTGCCGGTAAAATGCGCCGCATTGTTTTTGGGGGCTTCCGGCAAAGCAGGCAGGGAACCTGGAATATCGGCGGTATAGGTGGCACCTACCTGTATATAGCTGCTGAAATTATTGATGCCCGCAATACGGAAATTTACCTGGCTGCTGATAAGGTACCCATTGGCAGAAGGAGGAAGGGAAACACTGAAATAGAAATACCCGGTAACATAACAAACCACGGGCGGATCGGTAATACATGGATTATTGCTGGTAATACTGATGGTTTCCTGGTTGCCCAGTGGGGCACTGATTTCCTTTACCCGCTCACCGGTAACCTTGTCAAAAACAGAAATAGTAGTAGGGTCTGCAAACTGCCGCCCGCTGTTACAGCGCATAAAAAGTTTTAAAACAACGCTGTACTTATACTCTCCCCCACTGAACCCGTTGTATATGTAATACATTTCCCCTCCTGTAATATGGTCTGCTTTTGCTACCTGCATGCAGCCAATACAAAAAAAGAAAATGATTATCTTCCTCATGGCCGGGTTACTGTAAATTATTTATTGAAGCGGTGATGGGCTCCGCCGGAACAGGCAGCAATTTTATAGTAAAAGGTTGCTGAAAATACGATTTTTATGCGGAGTTAGTTGCCTCCCTGCCGGCCCCTGCCCTGTTTATTGTCGCAGGCAAAGAAAACCGCCCGAAAGCTTTGCAAACTCTTATCATTTTGCTGCTTAATTTTAGTGTTCAGTAAAAACAGGCTTTTAATGACCAAATGGCTTTTCTGTTGTACCCTCCCCCTGCTGCTGGTATCTTGCGTTTCTTCCAGGAAGACCAATTATACTACCCTGCCGGTGGCAACTGTTTTGCCGGCCCTTCCCGAGTCGAATATAAATGTGCCGGTAAAAGTGGCCGTAACGCCCTTCCTGGAGAAAGCCGCCGTACTGGTACCCAAAGAAGTAACCAGCGATGGCTGGCCCCAATACCTGCAAACCTCCTGCGATTTTCATTATAAATACCGGTTTGTACCCGGTGGGTTTACCTTTAATTGCCAGAACAACCAGGTTCAGGTAAAACTGAGCGGCACCTACCAGGTAGCCGGAGAGAAATGCGTTTGCGCATTCGGACAACAAACTTCTCCCTGGATTGGCGGCAGCTGCGGCTTCGGTAAGGAACCGATGCGCAAAACGGATATTTTCATCAGCTCGCAGTTGCAATTTCAATCCAACTACACGGTACACACAAGAACCACTGCCCAAAAAGCCCTGGCCTTTGAAAAATGCACCGTTTCTATGTTTAACCTGGATATTACGCAGCAGGTAATGGACAGTATTAAATCTTCCACCAATGCATTTTGCTATTCCATGGACAGTGTGGTAAATGGACTGGATTTCAGCAGCACTACCAAATCGCTGGCAGACCGGATTAACAAAAAAATTCCACTGGACAAATACGGCTTTCTGAAAATAAATCCTTCGGCGGTAAAGATGGGTAGTATGAACAGTGTAAAAGACACGTTGCAGGCCGTGCTGGGTATTTCCTGTTATCCGGAGCTGCACAGCGACAGCACCAATAATTACACGGCCTCCTTTTTACCACCACTGCAAAATGCCGCAGTGGCTCCAGGCATTGCGGTGTACACCAACGCCCGCTACGATTATCCTTTTATCAACAGCATTATTAACCAGCTGGTAAAAGACACCTCATTTGAAATTGAAGGCAGGCAGGTGATCATCAAAAACGTGCAGCTGAACGGCGCCGAAAATGGAAAAGTAGAAATACTGGTAGATTTTGACGGCGATAAAAAAGGCAGCCTGTATTTAACCGGCACTCCTCAACTGGACACAGCCAGCCAGGTTATCATCATCCCGGACCTGGACTATTCACTGAAGAGCAACAATTTTATACTGAACGTGGGCAAAACATTTTTCAGCAATAAAATACTGCATGCGCTGCGCGAAAAAGCTACCATCAGCATTACCGGCCTGGTAGAACAAAACCGCAAAAGCATCGATGCCCAGCTCAATAAAAAAATCATGGAAGGTGTTTTTTCTATCGGCTCATTGAGAGATATAAGAGTGCTGAGCCTGGTAGTGGGCAAAGATGTATTGCAGGCACAAACCTGCACCAGGGCGCAGGCCTCCATTGTGATTACAAATTTGTGATAATACCAGTACGGCAGTTGGAGTAGTCAACACTGAAGCGATTTTTTCACTTCATTATTTCAGGTTCGATATTCTATATTCATCAGAACCGGTATCCCCAGCTTACGCCCGCAAAAGGCAAAAAACTACCGCCTGACGCAAAACCTATCAATGGCATAAATGCCGCGCGGAAAGTAAAACCTTTTCTACCTACCGGCTGCTTGCGGAATCCAATGCTCATGGTTCCATAGACATTGTTGTCATTAAGGTCGTCAAAAAGATGTAAACCCGGTGCGTAGGTAGCACCGCCGCCTATTTCAATATATTTTCCCTTTGTGCCAGCCAGGTAATTGATTTGTACCGGAACAGCAATATAACCATCGCCTTCAACCGAAGCACCGCCTATACCCACCCTGAAACCCAGGCCATTTTCAAATTTGCTGAAACGTCCATCATAATTAAATGAATAAATAACGCCGGCGCCCCCCAGCTCAAAATACACTTGTGAAGCATTGGAAGTCGTTTTCATCATACGTTCTGTCCCCTGCGCACGCACGGCGAACTGCATTAAAAGAATACCTGCAAAAAACAACAGAAAAGGTTTGAACGTAGTGTTCTTCATGAAGAGGGTTTTTCCTGAGACTGAACAGAGGTTGATTACGCTGCAATGCAAGGGTTAAATTATCATTATTTTTCTTCGTAAATGCGGCCTGCCAGCTACAGCATTAAATCTGGCAACGGCAAATCCAGTATTCATACAATTCCGTTTATTCCGGAAACCCTCAATTATGACTCTTATAAAAATCGGTAAGCTTTTACCGGCGGTAATTGCTATGGCAGTTACCACAGCAGCAATGACAGGATGCAATAACAGGACTGGTGATATTATGACACCGCCGGTAGTTCCACCGGATATTGTTTTTTATGCTCTCACAGACAATAACCAGCTTATTAAATACAATGCTGCCACCACCGCTGCGCCCGACCCGGCCATAACGCTAACGGGCATACCCACAGGCGAAAAAATTATCAGCATAGATTTCAGACCCGCTACCGGCCAGTTATATGGACTGGGCAGCAACAGCAGATTGTA
>JANPGT010000345.1:0-9267 GCA_031424135.1 Chitinophagaceae bacterium | reverse complement strand
CACGAAGCCGTCGCCGTCGATCCTGAAACCAGCATCGTCTACCAAACGGAAGATCAGCGCCGTTCCGGCTTCGCTCAGTTCTTTCAGCATGTCTGCATAGATGTCTTTCTGCAAATCGTACTTGGGAGAAAAATTAGTGGTTAAGAAACCCTGGCCAGCTTCTGAATAAGGTACATCCCCATATAAATCCGTGATGAGGCTCATCTGCAGCACCTTCAGGATACGTGCAATAGAAAGTATGTTTACATTCTTGGGATCTGTTTTGGCCTGGGCAATCAGGTCTACCAGTCCTTTAATTGAACTGGGATACTGTGTAACAAAATAGGCTTCGCTTAAATCGGCCTGGTACAAATATTTATCACCTGCATAAAAAGTAGAAAGCGATGAAAACATCTGCGTGGCAGGCAATGCATAAATCAGGTTGGCCCTCCAGGTAGCATAACCGGGATCTCCTGCACTACCGCCAATGTACAATTGCGCCTGCGAAAGCAAATAGTTCAGGGGAACTTTGGGTGAATTGTTGGGGTCTACATTAACCGTCTTGAAGTCTTTTGTGCAAGATGCCAATGTGCCCAGTGTTATTAATAATATAGCTATTTTGCGAATCATAATTTTTCTTTTTACAAGTGGGAAATTGAACATTAGAATTTCAAATTAAGGTTAACGCCAATGGTTCTTGTAAATGGCAAACCCGCAAATTCCTGGCCCTGTGCTGCGCTGGCGCTGTAAGCAGATTCCGGGTCAATAATAGGTGTGTACTTCAAAATAGTCCACAGGTTTCTTCCCACAATTGAGATAGTAGCCGCTTTAATGGGTGTTTTACCAAAAACCCTTGCAGGCACGGTATAGTCAAAAATAAGTTGGCGCAGTTTTACAAAATCTGAACTGTAAACAAATGGTTCAGCGAAATTGTACTGGTTAGAATAATAAGTCTGGGCTGCCACCACCACTGTATTGGGTTGCCCCGCTTCATTAACACCCTTACCAATTACACCTGTTTCCCTTCCCACCAATGTCTCTTTATGCAGTCCATAACGGTAAGCCAATGCGTTGGTACCGGAATAGATATAGCCACCGAATTTAGCATCCACCAGAAAGCTGAAGCTAAACTGCTTGTACCTGAAGGTATTGTTGAAGCCCATTGTCCAGGGAGAAATTCCTGAGCCAAAAGATTTCAAACCTTCTGTAAGCGGCAGGCCCTGTGCATTAAAGATAACTTCGCCTGTTTTGGCATCTCTCTTGAATGCATTACCCAGTATCTGCGCAAAAGGCTTATTGATTACCTGGTAGATGGCGCTTACACGCGGGCGTGGTTCCTCAACAAACAGTTTATCCAGTGTCTGGTATATCTGCACCACATTGTTTTTGTTGTAGCTCATATTAAATGAAGGCTCCCATCCAAAGTTTTTGGAATTGCCCGCTTTATACGTCAGCAACAGTTCTATGCCCTTGTTGGTTATTTTGCCCACGTTAAACAAAGCGCTGTTGTAGCCCGAAGTAGGAGAAATAGAAGCACCCACAATATCATTGGTGGTTACACGGTTGTAAACAGCCACATCCAATCCTACTTTATTGTTGAACAAACGCGCTTCCACACCAATTTCTGAACTGGTAACTACCAGTGGCTGAAGATTGGCATTGGGCACCTGGCTCTGGTTGATTTGCGCCAGTGGGGCGCTCTGTGTAGCACCCGTTAATGAATAAGTAAGCGACAGCGCGTACGGATTGGTAGCCGCACCTGTTTGTGCCCATGAACCGCGCAGTTTTGCGTACGTAACATAAGAAGGCATTTTAAAGGCATCAGACAGTATTACACTTAAACCCACTGAAGGATAAAGAATGGAGTTTTTATCAGCCGCCAGTGTAGAGAACCAGTCGTTACGTGCGGTTACGTTCAGGTAAGCCAGGTTTTTGTAAGAAAGATCCGCAGAACCGTACACTGAATTGATCCTTGTTTCATAATAATTATAGCTGGTACCCCTGTTAGGTGTACTTACGTTGGAGATATCATAAAAGAAAGGTATGTTGAATGGACCTCCGCTGTAATTATCAAGGCTGGTTACCTGTTTCATGCGGTTACCACCTGCAATGGCATTGATGCTGAAATCATTTGATATTTTTTTATCCAGCCCCAACAGCAATTCAAGGTTGGTTTCCCTGAAATCCCTGAGGTTGGTATTATAACCACCACCCAGCTGATAACCTGTTCCGGTGGGCGTTACATCAGTCTGGCGGCGGTTGAATTTATCAAAGCCGGCACGGCCTTTTACAAACAGCCAGCTGGTGATATTAAACCTTGGTTCCACAACACCTACAAAACGATCTTTTGTATCTGCCTGCTGGTAATCTTCTGTGGCGAAATAAGGATTCTGCACATATTGGTTATTTGACCACACTTTTTCTGAACCGTCAGCATTGTATTTACTTCCTTTAAGCGTTGCAACACTTAAAGAAGTAGGCATTGTCCATAATGTGTAGTTAGCACTGCCCGGAGAATCTGATACGCGGGGCCTGTGTTTATTTTTTTCCCTGATGTATTTGGCATTGGTTAAAATGGAGAAGCGTTTGCTAAGGTTGGCATTCAGGTTGATGGCAACATTATCCCTCACCAGGGTATTCAGTGGGACAATACCTTTATTGTTCAGATCGCTCATGGAGAAGCGGTAAGTAATTTTATCTGAACCGCCGCTAACTGCAAAGGTGTTGGTGAAAGTAGTACCGGTATTATAAAATTTTGAAAAATTGTCTTTCACCGCAGAATAGGGTCTTGACACACCGTCGTACTGGATTACAGAAGAACCATCCAGTTTGGCACCCCAGCTGTTGGTCTGGTTCAGGTTTGGATCTGCACTGGTGGGTTTAACGCCTACCAGGCCGGTTCCTTTATCACCGGTTCCATACTCATACTGATAGTCTTTAATTTTCTTATTCAGTATATCTTCAATTACAAAGTTGCTGCCCACTTCAATTAATGGCGCTTTTGCAGTTTTACTGCCGCCTTTAGTAGTTACCAAAATAGCACCGAAAGATGCTCTTGAACCGTACAAGGCTGCAGCGGTTCCGCCTTTCAGTACACTCACACTTTCAATTTCATCAGGATTCAGGCTGGAGATACCATCGCCCTGGTCCTGGCCACCCCAGGTACCAACAGAACCAAGGTTTTCATTATTAAAGGGAATACCATCCACCACAATCAGCGGCGAACCTCCTCCATTGATAGAAGCGTTGCCTCTCAGTGTAATCCTGGTAGATCCTCCCGGACCTGTAGCGGTGCTGGTAATATTTAACCCCGCTACTTTGCCCACCAGTGAATTGGCAACGTTTACAGAACGCGCCTGCGTAAGCTCATCTCCCTTTACTTCAGAAATGGCATACCCCAGCGCTTTCTTTTCTTTCCTGATGCCCAGCGCGGTCACTACTACCTCATTCAAATCCCTGCCCTGGCTTACCAGGGAAGCGTTGATAGCTGTTCCATTCACTGTATAGTCTTTTGACAGATACCCTACATAACTAACGGTTATCACTGCCCCTTTTTTGGCACTGATGGTAAAATCGCCGTTATCGTTACTGATAGTTGCATTTCTTGTGCCCTTCACCATAATAGTAGCACCAGCAATGCCGGCACCTTTTTCGTCGGTAACACGCCCGCTCACATTCATGTCCTGTGCAAAGGAGAAGGTTGAAATAAGCAGCGCTAACAGACAGGCAAACAAAAGTTTGTTTCTCATAAGCAGCATCATTTTAAAATTGGTTCGGTAAATGTGAAAATAGTTTTGCGAAGTAAAATTATTTTAATTTTTAACAGCAGGATGATGATATTTTAACCAATCGTTGCTATGTTTTACCAAAAATAATTTCATCAGAAGATTATCTCTCTATAAAAACTGGTATAAGCACAAGAATATGCGATACTATTATTGCCCAGTATAGTACTATTATTGCTTTTATTGCTATAAATAAGGGAAACGGATGCGTAATTGTGATGGCTGCCATACACCGTGCCCCGTCCTGAAGGAACAGGACTTTTACAGGCCGCCATCATCAGAGACCGCACAACGAATAACTTTGCTGCACGGTGACTATAGATTTTACATGGACGGTACAATCTATACCGTTTTGTGCATTTTGCACCAGAACACAATAGTCAAATGCCCTTTTTAATAAAGGATTAATAAGGTCGTCAAGACAATTTTAGCTGCCCTTATGCTAAAAATTTTACAAAAAGAAACCTGGGGGAATAAGCGACTCTCAAAGCAGTGCAACAACTGTCACTTTCCCGGGGCAAAAGCGCTGGGTTGTAACCGTTGTACACAGTTACCCAATGACCGCAGCACGTGGTAAGTGCCCTTCCATACGTTGCCCTTGGTACCCATCTTTTGCGCCGGCTCTTTGTCCAGGCCGCCGGAATACCAGTCGCCGTGTTCGTGGTCTATCAGGTAGGTTTGTACATATTGCCAGAGCAGACTGAACTGTTTAAAATAATCCATCCGGTCCTGCGGATAATAATCAGCCATCATCAGCAGTGCATTTAATCCTTCTGCCTGGGCCCACCAGTTTTTTGAATCCTTTATAATAGTAATGCCGGTGCTGTCTGTAAAATAATACCCCTCATCATAAAATCCCCCCAACTGGTTATCCCAACCGTTCTGCAGGGCATGGTCTACCATTTTTTTGGCAATGATCATGGTTTGTTTGTCTTCTTTGATACCCAGCACATGTGCCGCTTCCAGCAGCAGATAGGCGGTTTCTACATCATGCCCAAAAGAAACATGATCAAGGTTGCGGTGCTTCTGTATTTCAGTTTTCCCTGCATTCCTGAAAGATACCGGCGTCCAGTCTGGCTGAAAAAAAAGCACCAGGCTGCCTTTGGGGGAAGTAATTACATCCCGCACCAGCAAAAACATTTCCTTCAAACGGGTTGCCACCAGCGCATCGGGCCATACCTGGTAGAGTTCGGTAAATGCTTCCAGCAAATGAATAGAACTGTTTTGATCTTTATAACCGGTTTCTGCTGTTGATGCAGTGCCCGCAGTTCTTTTCACCGGTGTGCCATCCAGCTGCATGTGCTGGTAATATCCCTTGTAGCGGGTATCGTGACTATGCTCCTCCAGCCAGTAAAAAGCTTTTTTTGCCAGGTTCAGTGCTGCTGTATCTCCTGAGCAGCGGTAATAAGCCGCCAGGCCGTAGATGCCAAAAGCGTTGCCATACGCTATCTTATCGCCCAGCCCGGAGGATTTAAATTTTCCTTCGCGGGTGAGTTCTGTAAAAAAACCACCGTGCTGTTTATCCCAGAAAAAATCGCGCAGGAAATAAAAGCCCTGCTGCGCACTTTTTTTATACCAGGTTTTCTCCGGGTACAGTTCAGCTGCCCTGGCATTGCTCCATACATGCCTTGCCTGGGTTACAATCATTTTATCCTGGCTGCCCACGGGTGTAAAATCGTAGCTGAAAGTACTCAGGAAACCGCCGTACAGGCTATCCACATCTTTTGGATACCAGGGATCCAGCAATTCTGCCTCCATAGAATGTTTCATGGCTGCGGCTATCTGCAGGCGTTGATCCTGCGCATTAAGCACTGCAAAAGGAACGGCAGCAAGGGCGGCAATAAACAATAAACGGCTTAATTTCATGGCAGCAATTTTTATCTTTTCCCAGTGTAATGCCTGGTATGGCAAAGCATCTGATGGCTGGTTTAGTTCGTATCTTACTTATATGAAGTTAGTTACTTGTGTTTTGTCTTTACTTACTGTCAGCATACCGTTGCTGATACAGGCGCAGGAAATACCGCCAGTTAAATATAAAGATTTTGTATTTGGCGAGGTTTCTGTGCGGCGGAATTTAATGTATAAGACCAGCATTGCGCCCGATACTAAAAGAAAATACTACCAGTTTGATTTCTACGAACCGGCAGGAGACACTACCGCATCCCGTCCGCTGATCATCTGGCTGCACGGAGGCGGTTTTAAATTTGGCAGGAAAACATCCACAGGCACACCGGTTTGGAGTAAAACATTTGCCCGCCGGGGTTATGTATGTGCCGCCGTAAACTACCGGCTGAGCAAAAAACATCCCCTGAAAAATTTTACTGACCTTGTGCAGGGATGTGTTGATGCCATTGAAGATGTGCACGAAGCCGTTGCTTTTTTTAAACAGCATTGCCAGCAATTCAGGATAGACAGTACGCACATTATATTGGCGGGCAATTCAGCAGGCGGTATGATAGCATTGCAATCTGTATACAGCAGTCCGTGGGAAATGGCGCAGCTGCTGTATAGCCCAGATTCAGTTATGCCGCCACATTACCGGCACAATCCGCAGCAAATTGCTGCCGTGGTAAATTGCTGGGGCGCTTTGTTTGATACAAAGTGGTTACAAAACAGTTCCACTCCAATAGTAAGTGTTCATGGACAGAAAGACAGGGTGGTACCCTATGATCACCAAAATCCATCCCTGTATGGCAGCCTTGCTATTCACAGGGTGGCCGATTCACTTGATATACCCAACAAACTAAAAATATTTGAGGGTTACGGACATGAACTGCAAAAACATTTCAACCCGCTTTTCGCCGGGGGCAAGGCAAAAAAGCGATGGTTGCAGGCAGGCGATTTTATTGCAGCCTTCCTTTATGAGGAATTGTACGGGATAAAATAGTGCTGTTGCGGTATTAATTCTTCCATCTTAATTTTTATCTGAGCCCACAAAGTATCCGGTAACAACAAATAGCTGTATATGAAAAACAACAGGAGGGAATTCATAAAAAAAACTGCCGCGATGGCCTCTGCCATGTCTGTTGCCGGTGTTGGCGCCGCCATTACTTCGGCACCCTATATCAATACAAAGGGCAGCACAAAGCAATCTCTGCACAGTGCCGTAAAAGACGCGGGCATGGTACTCAGCGAAGCATATTTTTCCGGCATGGATGAACGCAGGATCGCTTTTATGAAACAGATGGACGTATTTGGTGCAGTAGGCGGCATCAACCCCAAACTGAGCGGATTAACGGATGTGGAAGCATGGGATCCCAAAGCACTTACTGCCAATAAGGAAGCCTGGCAACAGGCGGGTTTGAAATTAAACGTGATTGAAGGACCTGCATCGCTGGGTACAAAGACAAAACTGGGACTGGCGGGCAAGGATGAAGAAATTGCCAACTTTATAACCTTTATGAAGAACCTGAAACAGTATGGCGGCATAGATATTATCTGCTATAACTGGATGCCGGTGGTAAGCTGGTACCGCACCCAGATGGATAAGCCCGGCCGGGGTGGCGCACTGGTAACGGCCTTTGACTATGAAGATGTAAAAAACCTGCCCATCACGGAATATGGCGCCGTATCAAAAGAAACGCTCTGGAAAAATCTTGAATACTTTTTGAAAGCGGTGGTGCCGGAAGCAGAAAAGATTGGTATGAATCTGGCGATGCACCCCGATGACCCGCAGGTAGACAGTATCAAGGGCATCTCCAGGATCATGACGTCTGTCGACAATTTCAAGCGCATGCTGGATATTGTGAAAAGCCCCAGCAACGGCATTACGCTATGCCAGGGCAATTTCTCCCTGATGGGCGCCGATATTCCGGCCACCGTAAGAGATTTTGGCAAACGCGGCGCCATCCATTTTGTACATTTCAGGAATGTGCGCGACCTGAGTGGTAAAAAGCCAAGCATTAAATTTGAAGAAACCTTTCACGACGAAGGCGATATAGATATGTATGCTGCCATGAAAGCCTACTACGATATAGGGTTTAAAGGCCCCATCCGGCCGGATCACGTGCCTACCATGGCGGGTGACAGCAATGAACATCCAGGGTACAGCAATATTGGATCGCTCTACGCTTTTGGCTACATGCGCGGCCTGATGCAGGCCATCAGCAACGGCAAACGCGGGTAAAACATATTGTATAAACAGTAATAAAATCTATTTATATTCATTCTAAAATTTATACTGCTTGCTATGATAAAGAAACCTGCTTTCTTCATTGCCTTTTTGATAAGCGCCTGCTGCCTGCAGGCGCAGCAAATTGGCTCCTCGCCAGATTATATTAAAGCACTTACCCCCGAATGGAAAGGAGAACGCTTTCCGGACGGCCGCCCAAAAGTAGCGGACATAATGCTGGAACACCTGCAGGAAGCCACCCTGGAACAGATATGGGGCTTCCTGGGTAAGAAAGGGTTCCGTAACCAGGTAGAAAAAGACTGGATTATTCTTAAGCCCGGAGAAACCATGGTAGGCCGTGTAGTAACAGCGCAGTTCATGCCATCGCGGCCCGACCTGGACACATTTGTAAGAAAACTGGGCAGGACAGAAGGCCGCTCACAGAAAGGTGGTATTAATATATGGCCCATTGATATTTTAACCAAAGGCGATATTTATGTAGCCGATGGCTTTGGGAAAGTAAAAGATGGTACATTAATAGGCTCCAGCCTGGGCAATGCTATCTATGGTAAAACCGGTAAAGGCGTTATCTTTTATGGTTCTGTAAGAGACATGCAGGAATTAAGAGACACCAAAGGTTTCAACGCCTGGGTTAAAGGCCATGACCCTTCTTATATCAAAGACATGACGCCTACTTCTATTAATGCCCCCATCCGCATCGGACAGACTACCGTTTTTCCCGGAGATGTAGTGTTTGCCAATGAGTATGGCGTGGTGTTCATTCCTGCGTTTTTAGTAGATGAACTGGTAAAAGAATCAGAACTGGTGGGCCTTCGCGATGAGTTTGAAAGATACATGCTGCAGCTGGGCAAATACCCATCGGGCCAGGTGCATGGTGATTGGTCAGATGTTATAAAAAACGAATTCAGGGCATGGGTAGCAAAGTATCCCAAAAAACTAGCGGTAAACAACAAAGAAATTGAGGATTATCTGAATAAGGAAGGGCACTAGAACGTGAGTGGTGAGTCGTGAGTGGTGAGTCGTCAGACCTGAATAAGTTGGTCTTTTGCTTCCGTGGTCGGTGTCTCACCGACCACAATGAAACGATTCCGGTCGGTGAGACACCGACCTGGGAGTTCACCAATAACACAATGCACAAAATAAAATGTATAAAACATCCTGGATGATGAAATGCTTTGCACTTATAGTAGTTTCAATGGCAATAGCTGTATGCATGCCCGTTACATTGCATGCCCAAACCATTTCCAAAGAAGAAATAATTTTTCTTACTGCTGAATGGAAGGGCGAAAGATTTGCAGATGGCCGTCCTAAGGTACCGGATGAACTGCTGGAAAGGGCGCGTCATATTAATATTGATGATGCCTGGACAGT
>JANPGT010000344.1:0-4826 GCA_031424135.1 Chitinophagaceae bacterium | reverse complement strand
GGATTTTGAACACGAAAGACGCGAGGAAGTAATCCAGTATATCTACGGCAAGTATGGCCGCGAAAGGGCCGCCATTGTGGCTACGGTTACACTGGAACGCCAGAAAGGCGCACTGAGGGATGTGGGAAAAGCCATGGGCTTATCGGTAGATACCATCAACCAGATATCCGCTTCGGTATGGGAGTTTACGCCCGAATGGTTTGAAGGCACCCGCCTGTCTGAACAGGGATTGAACCCGGCCGACAAACACCTCCGCAAAGTATTGAAACTAACGCAGCAGCTCATGGGCTTTCCGCGGCAGCTGGGCCAGCATACCGGGGGCTTTGTAATTACGCAGGGCAAACTGTCTGATTTATGCCCGGTAATGAATGCCCGCATGGAAAACCGCACCTGTATAGAATGGAACAAAGATGATATTGATGCACTGGGATTTCTTAAAATAGATGTACTGGCCCTTGGCATGCTTACCTGTATCCGCAAAGCGTTTGATTTGTGCAAACAGCATTACGGAAAGGATCTAACGCTGGCCAATATCCCACAGGACGACCCGGTAGTATATGATATGATTGGCCATGCAGAAACCATCGGCGTTTTCCAGATAGAAAGCCGCGCCCAGCAGGCCATGCTGCCCCGCCTGAAACCCAAATGTTTTTATGACCTGGTAATAGAAGTGGCCATTGTGAGGCCCGGTCCCATACAGGGAGATATGGTGCATCCCTATCTGCGCCGCCGTAATGGAGAGGAAGCCGTGGAGTATCCTTCTAAAGAGCTGGAAGAAATCCTGCATAAAACATTGGGCGTTCCTTTGTTCCAGGAGCAGGCCATGAAGATTGCCATAGTGGCGGCAGGGTTTACACCTGCAGAAGCTGATGAACTGCGGCGCAGTATGGCCACTTTTAAAGCGCATGGCATGGTGACAAAATTTGAACAGAAACTGGTCAGCGGTATGATGGCAAAAGGCTATACCGAAGACTATGCCCGCCGCGTATTCCGCCAGCTGGAAGGTTTTGGCAGCTATGGTTTCCCTGAAAGCCATGCTGCCAGTTTTGCACAGCTGGTCTATGTTTCATCCTGGCTGAAATGTTATTACCCCGAAGTGTTTGCTGCGGCCCTGCTGAACAGTATGCCCATGGGGTTTTACCAGCCGGCTCAAATTATTATCGATGCAAAAAAGAATGGTGTTACCATGCGGCCGGTGGATATCAATCATTCTTACTGGGACAATACCCTGGAAGAAAAAGAGGATAGGTACTGCTGCCTGCGCATGGGCTTTCGCCAGGTGAAAGGTTTGCGGGAGGCAGATATGCAACTGCTTATCTCCGCAAGGAAGCAGCCTTTTGCCAGTATTGCGGCGCTGATGGATGCCGGCTTGTCTTTATCAGCCCTGGAAAAACTGGGCGATGCTGATGCGTTTAGATCGCTGGGGATGGACAGGCGGCAGGCCCTCTGGCAAATAGCCGCTTTGAACGACCGGCCCATAGCCTTGTTTGCCGGTCAGCCTGCAGCAACAGAAAATGTTTCATTGCCGGTTATGACGGCTGCAGAACATGTAGTGCATGATTATGCTGCTACTTCCCTTTCTTTAAAAGCGCACCCGGTAAGTTTTGTAAGAGAGAAATTACAGTTGCTGCATATACTGCCCAGCAAAGCGCTTTTTGAAGGCAATGATGGTGACATGGTAAAAGTTGCCGGACTGGTGCTGGTGAGGCAAAGACCCGGCACGGCCAAAGGGGTTTGCTTTATTACCATTGAAGATGAAACAGGCGTAGCCAACCTTGTGGTATTCCAGACCCTGTTTGAACAATACAGGAAGCCCATCCTGCAGTCAAAACTGCTGATGGTAGAGGGCAGGCTGCAGCGCGCAGGAGAGGTAATACATATCATCGTAGAGCAGTGTTTTGATCTTTCAAAGCTGTTGCGCGGACTTACCGCTACCGGCAGACAGGACTTGCCATTGATGACCCTGTCGCGGGCCGATGAAAAATCCATTCCCGCCCATGCGGAAAAAAACAGCAAAAAGGACCCGGCAGAAATATTGCAGAAAGATGTTTTCTATGGAGGAAGAAATTTTAAGTAGCCTTTGCAGAAACTTACTGTTGACTATGGAACAATGCCAGTGATACGCCTGATGGTAAAAAAAGAATGACAGGACGAAGATCATGTTTTTATTAATTAAAATGTTGGAGCTTGCATACATGACAGGAAACACCTGCCATTAAAAAATAATTGTATGAATAATTTAGCCAACAAAACAGCCATTGTTACCGGGGCAGGCTCCGGCATTGGCCGTGCTATTGCCTTGTTGTATGCAGCAGAAGGCGCCAGCATCGTGGCGTCTGATGTAGATGAAAAAGGGGGAAATGAGACAGTATCGGAAATTACCGCAAAAGGGGGCAAAGCCATTTTTGTAAAAGCAGATACATCCGTGCCTGCGGATAGTAAAAAAGTAGTAGACCAGGCACTGGCTAGTTTTGGCGGCCTGCATATTGCTGTTAACAATGCTGGCATTGGTGGCCCCATTGGTCCTGTTGGAGAATATCCTATCGATGGCTGGGATAAGGTCATCTCCATTAATCTTTCAGGTGTGTTTTATGGTTTGCGTTACCAGGTGCCGGCCATACTTTCTTCTGGCGGTGGCAGTATTGTAAACATGGCGTCTATCCTGGGTAAAGTGGGTACCAGGGGGTCCGCCGCCTATGCAGCTGCCAAGCATGGGGTGATTGGGCTTACGGAATCTGCCGCACTGGAATATGCCGGCAAGGGCATCCGCATCAATGCCATAGGGCCAGGCTATATAGTTACGCCTTTACTTACCAAAACACTGGACGATGCTACTATGAAAACATTGGCAGGGCTTCATCCTATGGGAAGATTGGGAACTTCTGAAGAAGTAGCTGAACTTTCGCTCTGGTTGAATTCAGACAAAGCCTCTTTTGTTACGGGATCTTACTACAATGTTGATGGTGGTTACCTGGCGCAATAAGCCTGTTCGTTTCCACCTGCACAAAATATTTCCTAAGCTGCCGGTTATTGATAAAATTAACAGCATGGCTCCGGTAACGTTTGCATTGGCAATACGGCTGCTTACAATCAAACAGTTGTATACATTCATGCTTAATATGATCCATTGCAGACTAATTTTAATTTAATCAGTGAATTGTTTGTATCTGCTGTTTTCACTGTATATTGAAATTAATTTTATCAAACTGCCTATATGACAATCAACGATTACTCCAGGAGAAAATTTTTGAAGCAGACCATGCTGGCTTCTGCAGCACTCTCAGTGCCCGGTTTATTAAAAGCAAGAACGCCCGAAAAAGTGAAACTGGCCTGTATTGGTATTGGCAACAGGGGAGGAGAGATTATACCGGAACTGCACAAAACAGGCCTTGCAGAGATTGTAGCTTTTTGCGATGTAGATATGGGAGCGCCCCATACACTGGCTATTTTAAAACAGTTTCCCGATGTGCCGCGTTTCCAGGATTTCAGGCAAATGTTCGATAAAATAGGTAACCAGATTGAAGCCGTCTCCATTGCCGTTCCCGATTTTTCTCATTTCCCTATTACCATGATGGCCCTCGGCCTTGGCAAGCACGTATATGTAGAAAAACCAATGGCAAGAACTTTCAGGGAAGTAGAACTGATGATGAAAGCTGCCCAAAAGCATCCCAAACTGGCCACCCAAATGGGCAACCAGGGGCATTCTGAAGGCAACTATTTTCAGTTTAAAGCCTGGCAGGATGCGGGTATCATAAAAGATGTAACCGCTATCACCGCACACATGAACTCTGCCCGGCGCTGGCATGGCTGGGATCCGAAGATTACTTCTTTTCCGCCTGCAGAACCCATACCTGCTACCTTAGATTGGGATATATGGCAGATGACCACACAGGGGCATACCTACAATAAAGATTTCGTAAACGGCCAATGGCGTTGCTGGTTCGATTTTGGAATGGGTGCTTTGGGCGATTGGGGTGCCCACCTGCTGGATACTACGCACCAGTTTCTTGATCTTGGATTGCCCTACGAGGTAACTCCGCTGAAGACAGATGGTCACAATAATTTTTTCTATCCCATGTCTACCACGCTTTCTTTTAAATTTCCTGAACGTGGCAAGATGCCGCCCGTGGAAGTGAAATGGTACGATGGCCTTGATAACCAGCCACCCTTGCCTGATGGATATGGTTTGTCCAAGCTGGATCCCAATATACCACCGCCCAGCAACGGTGCCCTTAAACCGGCCAAATTAAACCCGGGCAAAATTATTTATAGCAAGGAGCTTACTTTTAAAGGAGGCTCGCATGGCAGCACCCTGTCTATTATACCTGAAGAAAAAGCAAAGGAAATGGCATCGCGCCTGCCGGTAGTACCGGAAAGCCCTTCCAATCACTGGAAGAACTTCCTGCTTGCCTGCAAAGGCGAGGAACAAACCCGTTCGCCCTTTTCTATTGCAGGACCGCTGAGCCAGGTATTCTGCCTGGGGGTGCTGGCCCAGTGGACAGGCGAAAAACTGGCATTCGACAGAAACAAAAAAATTATCACCAATAATAAACTCGCCAACGAATTATTAACCGGGCCTCCTCCACGCAAGGGATGGGAGCAGTATTATAAAGTGTAAGCAGCTGTTTTAAAATGATGCCCCCATTTCAGCATCTAATAAGAAAGTGGATGTTGAAGACACCTGGCTACGGTAGATGGCGGCTGTTGGTGTTTTCAACATTACTGTTCGGAAGAAGTTCCCTATACTGGGCAAATAGTTCCGTTCTCTCCCTGGTCGGTGAGACACCGTAGCCGTAAACTTAAGAATTTTTCCTTTGACGCTTTAC
>JANPGT010000343.1:0-8460 GCA_031424135.1 Chitinophagaceae bacterium | reverse complement strand
ATTTGTGCATTTGCTGGGCGATGAAAACGGCAAAGGTGTACGCAGCGCCGTGGGCATGGGATCACTACCGGGTAATGTGGCAGTAGAAGTGGAGGCGATGTTTGAGATATGGTAGAACCAGGTGTTAGCTGTTAGCCTTTTAACGCAGAAACCATAAAACATTTTAAGCAAGGATTTTCTTTCTGTTGTACATACACAACTAAAAGCTAATAGCTAATAGCTAACAGCTTTCCTCAAAATACCTCAAACATCGCCTCCACTTCTACCGCCACATTGCCCGGCAGTGAGCCCATCCCCACGGCGCTGCGTACACCTTTGCCGTTTTCATCGCCCAGCAAATGCACAAACAATTCGCTGCAACCGTTGATAATGATGGCATGCTTTTCAAAATCGGGTACGCAGTTTACCATACCCAGTATCTTGATGACCCTTTTTATTTTATTCAGATCGCCCAGGTGTGCTTTTATGGACGTAAGGATAGCGAGGCCGCATTGCCGGGCAGCAGCAAAGCCATCTTCTTCGCTGATGGTGCTTCCTACTTTTCCGGTAATAAATTTGCCTTCTGTGTTAAGCGACACATGTCCTGATACAAACAAAAAATTACCTACAGTGAGGCATGATTTGTAAATGCCTTTTGAAGGAGGGATAGTGGGTAGTACAAGGCCCATGGCCTGCAGCTTTTCTTCGATGTTGGCTGTTTGCATATATAGTGCGTTTAAATAAATTGATTGATAATAAGTACGCCACAGAGCCCTACCACGGCTACAATGGATTCCATGACCGACCATGAGCGGAGCGTGTCTTTCATTGACAAATTAAAATATTCTTTAAACATCCAGAAGCCGCCGTCGTTAACATGAGAAAACATCAGGCTGCCTGCGCCGATAGACAGCACCATCAGGCTGGGGTGTACATTGCCCTGTGCCATCATGGGTGCAATGATACCCGCCGCCGTTAAACCGGCTACTGTAGCAGAGCCCAGGCAAACGCGGATAATGGCCGCTATCAGCCAGCCCAGCACCAGCGGCTGGATATGCAGGTTTTGCACGGCACGGCCAATCTCCTGGCTAACACCGCTGTCTGTAAAAACCTGTTTCAGTACGCCTGCGCCGGCTACAATCAATAAAATCATGGCAATGTCTTTTACTGCGTCTCCATAGATATCCATGATAGATTTCATGCTTTTGCCCATGCCAATGCCCAGCGTAAACGTAGCTGTTATAACGGCAATGGTCATCACAATAACCGGGTCACCAACAAAAGCAAAGAATTTTTGTACGGCAGGACCACCTTTTATGAGAGCAGGTAAAACGGTGGTAAGTGCCAGCATTACCACGGGCAGCAGCGAAGACAAAAAACTGTTGGTGGTGCCGGGCAATTCCGTTGCCGGTATATTCTTAGGCTGGAAAATCTGTAGCGGTACCGATTTTATATTCTTAAGTGTTTTTGAAAATATGGGCCCGGCAATAATAATTGCGGGTATGGCCACCATAAAGCCATACATGAGTGTAAGCCCCATATTAGCATGAAACTGGGTCACCAGTGCTGAAGGAGAAGGGTGGGGTGGTAAAAAACCATGCGTTACCGACAGGGCTGCCAGCATGGGCAGGCCAATGTATACCGCAGGCAGTTTGTATTGGTAGGCGGCCGAAAAGATGATCGGTACCATTAAAACAAAACCAACATTATAAAATAACGGTATCCCCACCACGAAGCCGGTCACCATCAGTGCCCATTGCAGGTTTTTTTCGCCAAATAATTTCATGAGCACGGCTGTTATCTTTTGCGCGGCACCGCTGTCGGCCACCAGTTTGCCCAGCATAGCACCCATTACTATCACTACCACCAGTGAGCCGAGCGTGTCACCGATTCCCTTTTGTACCGAATAGCTGATTTTATCCAGCGGGATACCCAGTGCCAGGCCGGTAATAACGGCTACAATCAGGAATGAAAGGAATGCATTGACTTTTGCCCAGGAAATGAGCAGTACCAGCAGCAGAATACAGCAGAAAACGATGATAAATGTCATGATACAATGGGTTAATTATGGCAGCCACCGAATGTAAACAATAAATCATTCCGGATGACAAAACCTGCCTGTTTTTGCTGGCATAAATAACCGCGTGCACCTGCCTGCAAATAAAAACCCCGTATCGGTTGAATACAGGGTTTTGATAAACAGAGAATCCGTTTGTTATCTGGCTGCCAGGTCGGCCAGTTTTATACTTTTAGCTGTATTGTAGAGCAGCTCCGCATCGTTGCTGCCATCGCTGTTAATCTGTATCAGGAAACGCTCACCTGCAATTACAGTTAATTCACCGCGCTGGTCTTTTTTATACACCGTTTCATAAGCGGTCACGTCCTTTATACCAAGATCGGCAGCGCCCTGCTTCTTGTCTCCATCTTCCTGCGAAAACCCCATTTTATACATGGCGGTAAGCCCTACAAAAGCCTGGTAGGCGGCATTGTAATCCATGATCTGCACTTTCAGGGTCTTATCTCCATTTTTGTATTCCTGTTCTGCCTGTGACCAACTGCCCATACCGGGCATATTCATCTGGCTGCCTTTGGGTTCTCCCTCTTTGGTATAACCGCTTATCTCAGGCAGGTAGGCCTCCAAATCTTTGTAGGGCATGGCCAGTGTATCGCCTTTTGCCCTGCGGGTTTCCATTTTATTGGTGGAGGCGTCCACTGATTCTTTCACTTTTTCAGAATAGGCTTTCAGATCGCCCAGTGACTCAATAGGACCATCCTTTTTTGCTTTGCTTTTGCAGGCCGCGGCCAGGAGGGTAATCCCCATCACCGCAAGAAATAATTTTTTCATCAGTTGCTGTTTTAGGTTGAATGGAAAATAAAATAAGCTTTTTGTAGCTTATTCAATGGACCAAGTTACGACGCGCTTCCACACGGCCTATACCACTTTTAGGGGATTATTCAGGTATGCACCGGTTTTTTCGTTGGAAACGGTACTGCCGGGGAATGGTCCCGCTGACTTTGCCACCTTGCAGCATATATTATTTGTTGGGATTATAATCTTCCCTGGGTACCGCAACTCCTGCTTTCATTTTTGCCATTACTTTTTCCATAAAAGGCAGCATCCACCTTTCTTCACTGAAGTTTTTGTCCAGCTTCAATGCATTGATGGCCTTTTGCTCATACTCAACCGCCGCTTTTTTTTCGCCCCCGGCATACAGCAACTGTGCATATGTATCCAGGTAATAGGGATTTGCCCTTTCTATTTCAAGGCTGGCTTTTGACCAGTTCAGCAATTTGGATAAATACCGGTTCAGCGAATCTTCTTTAAATAGCATCCAGCTGGTATTGTTTAATAAAAGTGCCAGGTCCTTTTTAAAACCGTTTTCAAAGTGCAGGAAATCCTGGTAGTAATCATCTACATAGCGAACTTCTGCGACAGACATTTTTTCTCTTATCCCTTTTAAGACAAGTGCCGTGGAAGCCATGCCGGTATTCACATGCAGCAGGCTGTCGTACAGCCAGCCCAGCAAAGGCATTGTACAGGTGTTGATATAGCCAGCAGGCATTTGTTTTTTTGAAATCAGATCATACTGCACCTGCACCAGTTTAACAGCTTCATTCAGCAGTTGAACATTTCTTAAATGCTGCAGCAATACGGCATGCTGCTGCAGCACACTGTCAAGCGACTGTGCAGTTTTTGCTGCATTGGCGGCAGCAGCATTTGCAGAAAGTGCCGGTGAATCGGGCCCACTGGTTGACGCTTCTTCTTTTGGCGTTGTTAATGCGGTATATTTTTGATTGATGTGATTGCTCAGTGCAGCATACCATTTAAAAGCTGTATCGGCTTCAGGTGTATAATGTTCCACCAACCAGGTAAATGTATTCGGTAACTTTATTTCACGTATATATCCTGCGTCATTGTACACCTGGTCCACCAGTTTCAAAGTGCCGGAATCGACCGTCTTTCCCATAGCGTATTTGCTGATGAAAACATCCAGTAGCTGGTATTGGTCCGGGGTAACCGGGTTGGAATACGCGCTGGTATTGTACCCATTGGTCAGCAGCACCAGTTTAGCCAAAGCTTTACTGCCGAGACTGCCCTGCTGGTATTGTTGCTGCAGCATCAGCAGCGTCTTCCACTCAAAAGCATCCTGCAATTCCTGCTGCAGCGCATCAAGCTCATAGGCATCGGCTTTTAAGCCCTCTCTTTTTCCCAGTAATACGAGATCTGCGCTAAAGAAAAAGTAGGCTGGGTAAACAAGTGCCTGTATGTTTTTTTCAGCTGCCAGTTCAGCTGCTGAGGCCATGTATACCAGGTATTTTCTTTTGTAAGAATTACTGCCCTGCACAAACAATTCCTCAAAATAAGTATTCAGGGCGGTGCTGTCACCGGAAACAGCATTGCTCTCTGACAGTAATCCAGCACCCGCATCGCCGGGGATAAACAATACCAAACCCACATGCCTGTCTGAAGCCTGTTGCATGGCGGCTTTATAAGAAGGCGTTTTTACAAGGGGAACCGCGTTTTTTTCATCATTCACCGTTTCTGCAGGATTCTGTATTGCAGGCGGAGGCATTGGTACATCACTCTCCGGAAGTCTTGGTGGCAAGAATGTTTTGTGGCTGCTCTTCAGCTGGCCAGTTTTTTTCTTTTTAACAGGTGTTTTTTTGGACTGGCTGTGAGCCAGGACGGGTGCCAGGAGAAAGAAAAGGAAAAGTTTATACATAATAGCGTACAGTGTTTTGTAATCAGTAAGAGATCATGTCAAGTATCCTGTAATTTATTTTTTTACCGGTTTTCATTTTTTGCAGGGATTCTTTTGCCTGTGTAATGCGTTCTGTGCCGGCCAGGTAACTGTTACTCTTGTCCTCCATCATTTTTATTACATCCTGCAGTAAAGCAACGGCTTTGGGCCCATCGCCGGTTTCATAAAGCGCATAAGCAAAATTTCGTTTCAGCTGGTAATGATTGGGCAGGGCACTTAAATCTGCCGCCAGCGCCAACTGCTTCATGATGCCTGGCTTTTGTAAAACACCACGCGACAGCAAACTATCGCCGCTTTTTGCCATGCGGGAAACTGCCTGCAGTGTAATTACATGACCAATAACGGTGCGGTATGTCCTGGTATACGCGGCTTCGTTTGAATTGTTCAGGAAATAGGTATCAAGAAAAACCTGGTTGCTGTCTGCCAGTATACGGGTAAACATTTTTTTTGCTTCAGCGTCTACCCCGGCAATGGTTACAATAGTGTCACCGGCATATTTTTTTAGAAAAATTTGCAGATCCGTGTCGTAACCACCCGGCATTGCCGTCCCGAACTTTAATAATCCCTGCGCTTTCTCCAGGTAAAAAATACTGCTGAAAAAGTCTGCATAGGGTTTGTTGCCATTGATCAGCTGCTTATTTAACGCCAGCAGTTGGGTATAAAGCGCAATATTATTTTCGGCGCCATAAAAAGCAATGCTGATGGCGGACGAAAGATTGAGATAAGTCTTCATCAGGCTGTCATTTTTGCTTCGGTTAACGGTGGGAACATCCGTTTGACGCCTGCTGAAATGCTCCACCAGGTACAGCAATGTTGGCGACAGCGGGTGGACGTTTTCGGTACTGTAGTAATCATTCATCCAGCGCTCCGGAAAATATTTGCCGGCAACAAAGTCATAGAAACCCTGGTTGTAAATGTTTGTATCGGCGTGTTTTTCAATCAGCGTGTCCAGCAATTTTTTAATACTGATGCCTGCAGCCGCGTATACCTGCAATGTGCTTGCCCCTGTGTTTTCAAGGAAGCTTATCATTTTTACCAGGGAGCTGCTGTCTTTTACAACATTGTTGAAAGCATTGATAACCGAATCAGCCCTATCTTTTTCGCGGGCTTTCATCAGTTCCTGGTAATAGTCTTTCAGCCGGCTTGCCTCCGGCAAAGCACCCTCCATTTTAAACAAAGCATTGCCGTCTGGCGTAATAATGGCTACGGCAGGCGACAGGTTTATCCGTAATTTTTTCCGGATAGCTGAATCTGCTCTCGATGGTTGGTAAAACACCGGTGTTTTACGCGGGTTTTCATTGTAGCTGTAGTTGGAGAAAGTGTTGTAGTAGTCCAGCGCAGTTTTTCTATTTTGTGTAGAAGGAAGCTGGCTGCTGTCCACATTTTTTTCAATACTATCAACGCCCACCAGCAACACAATGGCTACCGTATCCTGCCGTGCTTTCTGCACCGCTGCCGTCCAGTCTGTTTCAAAATGGAGCAGCATTTCATTTTTTAGCTGTTGTTCTTTGGCAGCTTCCAGGGCCAGTGCAGCTTCCTCTCTTTTCCTGAACAAATAATCCTGCTGACTGCTCCATGCCTCAAATACTTCTCTGCCGGGTTTGGGTTCATTGGCATCCCAGTGCATTTCATCATACGACAAAGGAGCGGCATCCGCCATGGTAAAGACCTGGTTTTTCTCAGGGTCAGCAGACCTTAGTTTATTGCCATCCCAAACAAAAGGTTCATTGTCAAATGCAAGCATGCCAAGACTGTCGCTGAGAGCAATGCTGAATTCGTTTTTATTTTTATCGAGCGCATACTCCACCGGTGTTTTTTCATACAGGGTATGCTGCAGGGCAACACTGCCGGGTCTGTCTATAATAATTGAATAATTACTGCTGTTTTTTTTCAACTTATCTACAAAGTTACCGGCAGCGGCTCCAGCTGCCCATGCTATATAGCCGGCATTGTTACCCGGATTTTTGAACAGCAGCTTTATTTTACCATTGGGGATGGCATCGTTTTTACCTGCTATTATTATAAAAGAAGGCGCGGCTTTACTATTTAAATAAACGGTATCGTTGCTGCAACGGTAGCTGCCCTTTGCATACTGGTCTACTGCGCCATACGTAAAATAATACGTAAACAGGTGGTTGTAGAAAAAACATAAGTTTTCTGCTGTTTCGGTGCGGGAGGCGCTGAAGCAGGCGTTTATCCTGTCTGTATGGTTTTCGTTTTGCTGTTGCTGGCCGATGGCAGCAGCTGAAATAACGAAAGCCGGCAATAATGTGAATAGTAATTTTTCTTTCAGCAATGAATAGCAGGCAGGAGCAGTCGTACACCGTGGCATATAGTATAAGGTTAACAGGTATTTGTAAGGAGGGCGAAGATAGTATTTCGTGAAGAGGTTTTCAAAGTCATCGTAGCAGCCCCCACATGGGAAGCCATTTTATGAAGGGGCAATGGAAATGCTCTCTTCGCCGGGCGCTAAGGCAGGCAGGTGTACTTTCACGTAACAGCCTTACTTGCCGGGTACAGTTTCTTCTGCCGGCTTATCCTTCACCACTACCAGCTGATCGAGATCTACAGTGATGGGCAGCATCCCCAGTTTTACAATGGCTTTTTTACCGCGTATTTCAATTACTTCACCTACCTGGTGGTTTTTCTTCATCAATACTTTAATGCCCACTTTTATATCGCCACCTACCTCATCGTATTTCAGGTTAATCTTTTTCTTCACTTTTTCTGCTGACTGTTGCTGGTTCTGGTTAAACAGCAGTGCATGCATCTGTTTCATCAGCTCCTTTTTATCGTCATTGCTTTCTGCTTTGCGCCAATCGAACACAACCTGTTTCAATTTGCGTTCCATATCCTTCAGCCAGGCAATACGGCTTTCGTTCACCTGGTTCTGGTGCTTCAATATTTCTACCTGCTGGTTATGCTTTTCTTTGTCGAGCAAATGCTCCATTTCTTTTTTCAGCCGCTCATTTTCCTTCATCAGTTTTTGCAGTTCCTTTTTTTCTTTGTCGATGGTCTGCAGATCCTGCTCGGTACGGTTCAGCAATTTATCCAGCTTAAAATGATCTTCGTCTACCAGCTGGCGGGCGCGTTCTATCAATTTTTTATCCAGCCCTATTCTTTCTGCAATAGAAAAAGTATAGGAGCTGCCGGGTTTCCCCACCAGCAACTTGAATAAAGGCAGCAGGCTTTTTTCATCAAAAGCCATGGCGCCGTTGATGATGCCCGGCGTTTTATTGGCCATCACTTTCAGGTTCAGGTAATGCGTGGTAACAATACCCATGGAATGCTTCTTGCAAAGTTCTTCCAGTATTACTTCCGCAAAAGCACCGCCCAGGTTTGGATCACTGCCGCTGCCCAGCTCGTCTATAAAAAAAAGCGTTTTGCCATTGGCGTTCTCCATGAAATATTTCATGTTTTTTAAATGAGAACTGTAGGTACTCAGATCAAATTCCAGGCTCTGCGTATCGCCGATATGGATCATGATCTGTTTAAAGATACCCATCTGGCTGGTAGGGTGTACAGGTACCAGCAGGCCGCTCTGCAGCATCAGTTGCAGCAGTCCAACGGTTTTTAGTGTAACGGTTTTTCCTCCCGCATTCGGGCCCGATACTACCAGTATCCTGTTGCGTTCGTCAAGACTGATCTGGGTGGGAATGGTGGGCTTTTTATCGCGCTGGTTATACAGGTAAAGCAGGGGATGGTAGGCCTGCAGCAG
>JANPGT010000342.1:0-9736 GCA_031424135.1 Chitinophagaceae bacterium | reverse complement strand
ATATTCTATGAGGAAGAAGGAAGAACCGTAACTATGAGCCAGATTAAAGTTTTTAGAATGACAGCGTTAGCCGAAGGCTGTTCATTTCTCATCTTGTTATTTATTGCGATGCCGATGAAGTACTTCATGGGGATGCCAGAGGTGGTGAGAGTCGTGGGTTCAATACACGGAGGGTTATTTGTGCTCTATGTCGGCCTGTTGGCTGTGATACATTTTCGGCAACGATGGTCTGTCATGTTTTCACTGTATGCATTTGTGGCGTCTTCCCGCCTGTATGGATTGTTCCCTTCTGATTATTATGCCAGCTCGCTTACCAATATCCGCAATGGTATGGCGGCTGATTCCATTCACAGAAAGAATGCCGCTTCCTGGGCCAGGGCAGATATTATGTTTACGGCGGCCTACGTTGGCATGGCAAGGGATCTATACCTGGGCCGTCTCAACCGCGACAGTATTACACAGCGCAATGACTCACTTGCCAACGATACCTTTTTTGTAAAACATTTTCAGCAGGCGCTGGCGGAGAAAAATATCCGCGGATCACTGGAGCAACTGGAGCCAAAATTGAAAGGCTACGCTGAATTGAAAGCCGGTATCCCTGCTTTCCTGGATTCGGCTGTACTTAAGAATACCACTTATATCAATTATCCCAATAAAGATTCCGCTGCGCTGATGAAACAGGTGGCCAGCAGGTTGTCGGAACTGGGTTGGGTAAGTGCTCCGGAAGATACTACCACCTTCAGGGAGAACATCCGCAAATACCAGAAGCAGCATGCCATACCGGTAACCGGAAAAATCGGCGAAAAAACCGTTGGCAGCCTCAATAATTCCGACTGGCAGAAATTTAAACGCATAGCGGTTAACCTGGATCGTTATAAACTGATGGCCGATACACTGCCGCACCAGTATATATGGGTAAACCTGCCCGGCTTTTACCTGCAATTATGGAATGAGGATACGCTGGCACTGGAGTCTAAAATTGTAGTGGGCAAACCACTTACCCGTACACCATTACTTACCAGCAGGATAACCGATATGGTTACCTACCCGCAATGGACCATTCCGGAAAGCATCATAGCAAAGGAAGTGTTGCCGGGTATTAAGAAAGATTCCAACTACCTGCGAAAAAGGGGTTACAGTCTTATTGATGCCAAGGGCGATGAGGTAAATGTTTCCTCCGTAAACTGGAGCAGGTATACCAAGGGCATTCCTTATAAAGTAGTACAGGGCAGCGGGGATGACAATGCCCTGGGTATACTCAAATTTAATTTCAGTAATAAATACAGTGTATACCTGCACGATACCAACCAGCGTTATTATTTCAGCCGCGGCTTCCGCGCCCTCAGCCATGGTTGCGTAAGGGTGCAGCAATGGGATAAGCTGGCCCGTTTTATTATCAGCAACGACAGCCTGAATGCCGCGCCCAATGCCAACACCTTTAAAACAGATTCTTTAAAGGCATGGCTGACCAGGAAAGAAAAACATGTAATCCCGGTGAGAACCAAACTGCCTGTTTACATCCGTTATTTTGGCTGTACCGGCCTGAATGGCAAAGTAAAATTTTTCGAGGATATCTACAATGAGGACAGGATGCTGAGCGAGCGGTATTTTTCCAATAAACCAGTTAACTGATGAAACGCCTTGCCTGCCTGTTGTTATTTTGGGTCCTGCTGCCGGCCCGGCCCCTTTCTGCCCAGGAAAGACCAAAGGGTAATGTTAAGCGACAGCAACAGGCACGCGTGCAGTATGGCACTGCCAGCTATTATTCCAACAAATTCCAGGGCAGGCCCACTTCCAACGGCGAACTGTACGACAAGGATAAAATGACCTGCGCCCATAATGCGCTCCCCCTGGGTACCTGGGTAAAAGTGACCAACCTGCGGAATAAAAGGTCTGTAATCGTAAGGGTAACAGACAGACTGCATCACAAGAATAAAAGGGTGGTCGATCTTTCCAGGATAGCAGCGTCTAAACTGGGTTATGTAAAAAGAGGGTTAGCAAGGGTTAAAGTAGAAGTATTGCCCAACGGCCCGCCTGCACAATAGCAACTGCTACAGCCTTTTGCCGCTGTAAAAACCTGTTTTTTATGATATCCTGGTTTTTAAACAGCACCTTAATAACAGCACTATAGGATGTTTTTTTACCTGCCAACCAGCTTATTTACAGGCATTCAGCGTAAATTAACAGTCGTTAATAAATATTTCACGTTTTCAAACCTACCCTTTATTTTTGTTGCCACTATTAAAACTAACTTGTCATGAAGAAATTATTGCTGCTATGCCTGGTTTTTCAGGGTTTGCTACAAGTAAGCGTTGCCCAGGACAATGATAATATCAAACGGCCGGCATTGGGCGTTAATTTCTTTTTCAACGATTTTACTGGTGGTGGTTATATTAAGAAGTTTGGCCTAAACCGCGCCATCCGGGACAAGCAGATAGGCCAGTTTAAAAATATGGCACCGGGTCTTGCCATCAACTACCTCAACGGTCTTTCCAAACACCTCGATCTCTCAGCTGGCATTGCAGGTTCTTTCCTTGATTATCCAATTGCTGGTAAAAGTACTTTTGGCAATGATAATTTATTGCTGGAAGGCGATGTGTCTGTCAATGCAAAAATGCTCTCCGACAAATATTGGTTTACGCCCTATTTGAGCGCAGGCCTGGGTGCATCCAAATACAAAGGATACTATGGCGCTTTTGTGCCACTGGGGGCAGGTCTGCAGGTTAATTTTTATGATGAAGCTTTTCTTTTCATCAACGGACAGTACCGCCTGGGTATCACAGAAAATACTTCCAATCACCTTTATTACAGCATAGGCGTAGCCGGTAATATCAGTCCTAAAAAAGAGCCAAGGGTATTGCCGCCTCCTCCGCCGCCGGTAATGGAAGCGCCCAAAGACAGGGACAACGACGGTATCGTTGACAGCCTGGATGCGTGTCCTGACGTTCCGGGATTGGCAAAATTCAATGGTTGCGCCGATACAGATAATGACGGTATAGCAGACAAGGATGATAAATGCCCCACTGTAGCCGGTCTGGCCCGTTACCAGGGTTGTCCTGTACCAGACCGCGACAAAGACGGTATCAACGATGAGGAAGATAAATGCCCCGATGTGGCCGGCCTGGCCCGGTACCAGGGTTGCCCCGTACCAGACCGCGATAAAGATGGTGTAAATGATGAAGAAGACAAATGTCCGGACCTTGCGGGTGATGCTGCCAACAATGGTTGCCCCGTTATTAAAGCAGACGTCATCAGGAAAATAGAATACGCGGCAAAAAATATTTTCTTCGCCACTGGTAAATACAAATTGCTGGCTAAATCAAATAAGCCGCTGAATGAAGTAATTGCCATCCTGAATGAGAATAAAGATTTGAAACTGGACATCGATGGCTATACAGACAATAAAGGCAAGGCCGATAAAAACCAGCTGCTGAGCCAGAACAGGGCAGATGCAGTAAAAAAATACATGGTCAGCAAAGGGGTGGAAGAAAGCAGGCTGGTAGCTACCGGTCATGGTGCAGACAGTCCTGTGGCAGACAACAAAACCGCCGCTGGCCGCGCTAAAAACCGCCGCGTAGAATTACACTTAAAATACTATTAACAAATAACCTATTTGTTTAAAAGCAGTTCATACTATTGAACTGCTTTTTTTGTTGGTTCTTTCATACATTCACCATAAACCAATAACCTTCTGCCCTGTTGATTGTTTGCCCCTGAACACGGCAACTATTTAATAAAATGTAAACAGTAACATGAAAAAATTATTTCTGCTACCGGTCTTTATTTTGTCAGCACTCATCAGTTTTGCGCAGCTGAAATCGCCAGAGGAATTCCTGGGATACAAGCTGGGCACGCATTATACACCTCATTTTAAAATTGCCGGCTATGTATACTATGTTGCATCGCAGGTGCCGGATATGGTGAAAGTAGAGCAATATGGCGCCACCAATGAAGGAAGGCCGCTGCTGCTTGCCTATATTGCTTCAAAGGAAAATTTTCCCAACCTGGAAAACATACGCAAAAATAATTTACGGCTGGCCAATGCAGCACCTGACAAAATGGCCCCCAGCGAAGATGCGCCTGCTATCGTCTGGCTCAGTTACAATGTGCATGGTAACGAGCCTTCTTCTTCAGAAGCCGCCATGCTTACCCTTTACGAGTTGCTGAACCCTGCCAACGCTGCAACAAAAGAATGGCTGAAAAATACCGTGGTGATCCTTGATCCATGCATCAACCCGGATGGGCGCGACCGTTATGTAAACTGGCAAAACCAGGTACAGGGCAAAACACCCAATGCCAACCCGGTTTCCAGGGAGCATATGGAACCCTGGCCCGGCGGCAGAACCAACCATTATAATTTTGATCTTAACCGCGACTGGGCCTGGCAAACACAGGTAGAAACCCAGCAGCGTTTAATAAAATATAACCAGTGGTTGCCGCAGGTACATGTAGATTTTCATGAGCAGGGGTACAATGCGCCCTATTATTTTGCGCCCGCTGCTGAACCTTTTCACGAAGTGATCACTCCCTGGCAGCGCGAGTTTCAAACCATGATAGGAAGAAATAATGCAAAACATTTTGATGCCAACGGATGGCTGTACTTTACCAAAGAAAGATTTGATCTTTTCTATCCAAGTTATGGCGATACGTATCCTACCTACACCGGTGCTATAGGAATGACGTTTGAACAGGGAGGGCATAGCCGCGGCGGACTGGCCGTAGTGAAGGAAGATGGTGACACACTTACGCTGTACGACAGATTAATACATCACTACACCACCGGCATGTCTGTGGTGGAGATTACTTCCACCAATGCGGCGAAAGTGGTGAAGGAATACCGTAAATATTTTAACGCGGCCATACAGGCACCCGCAGGTGAGTTCAAAAGCTATATTATAAAGAGCGATGGTACAGACCGTATCACACGTTTGCAGGCATTGCTGAAGAAAAATAATATAGACTGGTGGTATGCAAATACCGGCAGCTTCACCGGCCTCAATTATCAAAATGGTAAAACAGAACTGTTTAAAACCGCAGCGGGCGATATGGTGATTAATACCAACCAGGTAAGAAGCAACCTGGTAAAAGTGCTGTTTGAAAGAACCTCCAAACTCAGCGATTCTGCTACCTATGATATCACGGCATGGTCGCTGCCCTTTGCCTACGGACTGAAAGCTTTTGGACTGAAAGACTATGTGCAGGCGGTGTCTAAAACAAACCCTCAGCCAGAAGCCGTGTCTGTAACCGTTAGTTTTGAAAACACCTATGCCTGGGTGACCAGGTGGAATGGATTGAACAGTGCCTGTTTTCTGTCAGGCCTTTTAACCAATGGGGTTAAAGTGCGGTATGCGGAGCAATCATTCAGGGTAGGTAATAACGAATTTGACAAAGGCGCCCTTATTATTACTAAAGCTGCTAATTACGGACTGGGTAAGGATCTGGAAGCAAGGGTGAAAAATGCCGCTGCTAAAAATGGCGTAGAAGTGGTGCCTGTTCCGTCTGGTTTTGTAGACAAGGGTTTCGACATAGGTTCAGATAAAGTGCGTTTCATACGCGCACCAAAAGTAGCAATGCTGGCTGGTAAAGAAGTTTCCTCCAATGGTATGGGAGAGATTTGGCATTTCTTTGATCAGCAGCTGAATTACCCGGTTACCCTGATTAACACCGATGATTTAGGCAGGATGGAGCCCGGCGATTTTAATGTGCTGATAATTCCTGACGGGTATTATACACTGTTTTCGCAAAAAGAAAAAAACGAGCAGCTGAAGGAGTGGGTGCGCAAAGGCGGGAAAATTATTGCACTGGAAAATGCGGTAGCGCAAATGAGCAATACTGACTGGGGATTTAAACTAAAAGGCAGCGGAGACGATAAGAAAGATAAGGAGGAAATAAAAAAAGATGATTACAGCCTGCTGAAGAAATATGACGAACGCGAAAAAGAATACATCAGTGGCAGCATGCCGGGATCTATTTTTAAGGTGGAACTGGACTACTCTCACCCGCTGGCTTTTGGCTATACCGACAGCTACTATACACTTAAACAGGACGAGAATATTTACGAGTTTATGAAAGACGGATGGAATGTGGGTGTGATAAAAAAAGACAATTATGTAAGCGGCTTTACGGGCAATAAACTACGGGATAAACTGAAAGATGGTGTATTGTTTGGCGCAATAGATATGGGCAGGGGAACCGTTGTATTTTTGGCGGATAACCCCATGTTCCGCAGTTTCTGGGAAAATGGCAAACTGCTGTTTTGCAATGCAGTTTTCCTGGCGGGCGATTAACATGCGGGTTTTCAAATGGTGAAAGGCCTTTTACAGAATTTCCCGACCTTCGGTTGTATAAAACGTTTGTATATGATGCGTTGGTATTTTCTTTTTTTATTATTTCCGGCTGCGGCAAATGCACAAAAATTTACCGCAGCGGATCTGCGGCAGCTGAAACTGTATAGTACGGGCTTGTTTACCAATGATGCGCAGGTGAAAACGGATACCCACCGGGTGAAATCAGTATTGAAACTGCAGCAGGTATGGAGTAAAAGAAAAGACGGTATATGGGTTTTTGCAGAGAGAACGGATACAGCGCATGTTTACCAGCTATGGCATTTTTATTTGCAGGATGATACAACCTTATTAATGCAGTTCCTTGATTTTAAAGACAGCAGCAAAGCAGCCCAGCTAAGCCGGAATATTAAACAGGAGACCAGTCTTTTTCTCTACCACCTTATTACACGGCATGGTTGTGAGGTGTACCTGAAAAAAAATAAGAAAGGTTACGCCGGCAGCACATTGGGTAAGGAATGTTTTACCGGTATACCCGGAACGGAATACCTGGCATTCAATATGGCATTTAATAAAAGTACCGTTGATTGGCAGCAAAAAGGATTTGATAAGCAGGAAAAAGAACTGGGCACGGCTAATTACAGCTATACCAGGCAGGTTATCTCATTGAAATAAATACAGGCATGAAGCAATTGTTAGCATCTTTTCTTATCGTGGTTATTGGCAGTATCAGCCGGCCTGCCGGCGCACAGACAACACAGGTACTGTCTTCCTCAGACATTCTGCTGGGATTAAAAAAGTTAAATGTGCTGGGAAGTGTATTGTATATAGGGGCACACCCTGATGATGAAAATACGCGGTTGCTGGCATGGCTGGCAAAAGAAAAATTATACAGAACCGGTTACCTCTCGCTAACACGTGGAGACGGCGGTCAGAACCTGATTGGTAACGAGCAGGGAATTGAGCTGGGGCTTATCCGCACGCAGGAGCTGCTGGCAGCAAGAGGCATTGATGGCGCAGAGCAATTTTTTTCACGCGCCTACGATTTTGGTTTTTCCAAAAGCACAGAAGAAGCTTTGCAAAAATGGGATAAAGAAAAAATACTGAGCGATGTGGTTTGGGTAATCCGCAAATTTCAACCGGATGTTATCATTACGCGTTTCCCGCAGGATGCCAGGGCTGGCCATGGTCACCATTCCGCATCTGCTGTACTGGCCGTGGAAGCATTCAGTGCTGCTGCAGATGCCAGCAGGTTTCCGGAACAGCTGGCCTATGTGAAAACCTGGCAGGCAAAAAGAATCTTGTGGAATACTTTTAATTTCGGCGGTACTAATACTACCAGCAATGATCAGTATAAAGTAGACGCGGGCGTGTTTAATCCGCTGCTGGGAAAAAGTTACGGGGAAATTGCTGCAGACAGTCGCAGCGAGCATAAAAGCCAGGGTTTTGGTGTGCCCAGGCAGCGCGGTGTGGCACTGGAATATTTTTCTACCTGGAAAGGGGAAACGCCGGTAAATGATTTACTGGATGGTGTTAATATTGGATGGAGCCGTGTGAAGGGCAGCGCTTCCATTCAGCAGCAGCTGGACTCTATATTTACTTCCTACTCACTTTTTTACCCCGGCAAATCAGTAAAGCAACTGGTGGCCTTGTACCGCAGCATCAACGCGCTGGAAGATGGTTACTGGAAGCAACAAAAGCTGAAAGAAGTACAGCAGCTGATTGAAGCCTGCAGCGGCCTGTTTGCAGATATAACTACCGTAGATGCGCAGGTAGTGCAGACAGATTCCCTGAAACTGAATTTCTTTATGAATAACCGCAATGGCAATGCCATCAGGTTAAAGAAAATCTCTGTAGCTGATTTTTCTATGGCAATGGATACCGTGTTGCTGAGCAACCAGAACATTGTTTTCAATAAATCACTCTACGTTTCTCCCGATGCAGAACTATCTCAACCCTACTGGCTGAAAAATGAAATGAAGGAGGGGCATTTTGAAATCAATGATCAGCGCCTGATTGGCAATGCAGAGAGTGCCCCTGCTTACATGACCAGTTTCCTGATGAATATAGAAGGGCAGGATTTTACCGTTACCCGGCCAGTGAGGCAAAAGTATACAGACCCTGTAAAAGGAGAACTGTACCAGCCGCTGGTAGTGGTACCACCCGCCACCATTACACCCAATAAAAATTTATTATTGTCTGCTGCTGCGGGTCCGCAAAATGTGAAAGTAACGGTGCGTGCCATGAAGGATATCCTGCAACCGGCTTTAAAAATCAGTAATGGTAAAGGCTGGCAGTCGGGTACAGTAAATGCGGCTGCCATAGACACCCTGCGCAAGGGACAGGAAATGGATGCAGAAGTATTGCTGCAGCCTGTACCGAAAGAAAGAGAAACGGGCAAACAACCTCTACTGCTCTCTGTGGCCACAGGTAAAGAATTGTATGCCAGCCTGCTCAAGAAAATTAATTATGATCATATTCCTAATATCAGTTATTTCAGGGCGCCTGTAGTAAATGTGCTTACACTCGACCTGAAAACAGCCGGCAAAAAAATAGGTTATATAGAAGGCGCCGGCGATTACATTCCGGAAGCGCTGCAGCAAATGGGTTTTGAAGTAACTGTGCTGAATGATAACAGTCTTGCCAACAGCAATCTTTCACAATATGATGCCATTATTACCGGTGTACGGGCATACAATACAAAGGCTTCGCTGAGTACCTATTATGGTAAGCTGATGAAATACATTGAAAACGGGGGGAACCTGATTGTGCAGTACAATACGTCCAGCCAGATTGGCCCTGTAAAAGCTAAAATCTCACCATACCCTTTTGATATTTCCAGGAACCGCATTACAGATGAAAAGGCCACTGTGAAAATTTTGCAGCCCGCACATCCCATACTGAACTATCCCAACAAAATCACCGACAAAGATTTTGAGGGTTGGGTGCAGGAAAGAAGTATTTATCATGCCAGTAACTGGGACAGTCATTATGAAACTATTTTTTCTATGAATGATGCCGGCGAAAATGACGACCAGGGCAGTTTAATTACCGCCAAATACGGCAAAGGAAATTTTGTGTATACTGGCATGGTGTTTTTCCGTGAACTGCCGGCGGGTGTACCTGGCGCCTACCGCCTGTTGGCCAATTTAATTGCACTGAATCAAAAAAAAGGATTTTAAACATGGCCGACAATCGTTCCAGAAGCAGGCGTGAAATAGGTTTTGTGATTGCTATGGTGCTGGGCCTGGTATTGGGCATTTTTATTAAAAGGGTCAGCCTGGGTCTTTTACTGGGCCTTGGCCTTGGCCTGCTGGCCGCCGGTATGATAAGCGGCAGCAAAAAATGATGAAAACCCGCCTTTGTTTACTGAAATAACGCAGCTTTAGGAAGCGGACAGCGTAGTATCAATAGCCAGTAAAAGAATACATAAAACCCATAGCTTAACCATA
>JANPGT010000341.1:0-1831 GCA_031424135.1 Chitinophagaceae bacterium | reverse complement strand
TTGATGCAAAATTTTATTAAACGCTGGTAAGAAAGAATGCGGCGTCCCGACGCTGTCATTCGGGCGGGCGCGAAAAAAATCTTTTTTCTTTGTTCGCTTAGCTATTATTTTGCCAGTAGCTTATCAAATCCCGGATACTTTCTTCCAGCGTAAGCTCCGGCGCCCAGCCCAGATCTGTATGCAGTTTTTTATACGAGCCGGTAATTTTCCGGTTTTCGTTGGGGCGTATCAACGCAGGGTTTACCTCCGCAACAGTGGTAATGTTTAATGCTTCGCTCATTTTGATGATAATATCTTTCAGCAGGATACCCCGCCCGGAGCAGATATTGTAGACTTCGCCGCTTTTACCTTTGGTGAGCAACAGGTAATACGCTTTTACCACATCCCTTACATCAAGGAAATCGCGTATGATATTCAGGTCTCCGGTGATGATTTTTTTTATAGGATCGTTATTGCGGGCCAACTGCACCAACTGGCGTGCAAAAGAAGAGATAACAAATTTGTCTTTCTGACCGGGACCGATATGATTGAAGGATCGGCTGATAACAATATCAAGCTTATAGCCTTTTGCATAGATAGAAGACAGCATTTCCTGTGAAACCCTTGCTACGGCGTAGGGACTTACCGGCTGAAGGCTGTGCGATTCGGTAAGGGGCAATTCATTTTCGGGCACATCTCCATATTCTTCTGACGAGCCTACTGATAAAATACGGCAGGGTATACCAGTGAGCCTTACCTCTTCTACCAGGTGGAGGAAAATATTGGTATTATTCACAAAACTCTCCAGCGGCATTTGCCAGCTAAGCGCCACACTGCTTACAGAAGCCAGGTGCAGTATGTATTCCGGGGCAAAGTCTACCAGGGCTTTTGCTACTGCTTCTTTGTCAAGTAAATCTATCTGCCTGAGTGTAATATTTAAATGAGGATATTTTGAGCTGTCGAACCCGCTTGTATGCCTGGCAATGCCCAGTACAGAAGATCCCGGTTCTTTCGTGTTCAGGTAATCAAGAAAATGCAGGCCCACAAAGCCTGTAACACCGGTAATTAATATTTTCATTTTCGTGGTATTGAACTCATTTAATAAACGCAGCCGCTTTTCTGGCAATATTCTCCCAGTAAAAATGGTCAAAAAACGCAGCTGGCAGCGGGCTGTTATTGACAGCATTGCACATAGCAACAGCAAAACCATGCCAGTCATCATTGTCCAGCACCGCCATTTTATTGCCCGTTATTTCCGGTGGCACACCGATAGCGCCCTGGCGGGTGCTTACCACATTAAGGTTATACGCCAGTGCTTCCACCAGCTTTGTTTGAATGCCACCACCTTCTGTTACCGGGTTAATAAACACATCGGCTCCTTTAAAATAAATACTGATGTCTGGTACAAAGCCAGCAAAAAGGATATTGTAGTCTTTAAATGCCTTCAATTCATCCATTTCGTTTGGAAGACCCTTTCCGCAGATGAGTATTTTATACGAAATGCCCGATGATAAGAGCAGCGGATTTATTTTTTCCAGTATGGTTTTTACTGCCTGCAGGTTGGGAGCGTAGTCCAGCGATCCATTAAAAAGAAAAAGGGTATCACCCGGTGCAATGCCATGTTGCTGCTGTAATTGCAGCCTGCATTGTTTTCTTTCGCCTGGAGAAGGAAGCGTATTCCATTCAATGCCGTAGGTAACCGTAAGGCATTTTTGCGGTTGCAGGCCAAATTTGCTGATGGCGGTTTGCTTATCTTCATCCGTTTTAAAAAAATTATAATCAGCTTTCCGGTGTGTTTGCTTTTCGTAGGCCGCCAGCACGGGCCACCACCATTTATTGAGCGCCTTCCAGC